>PVWD01000321.1 GCA_003003615.1 filamentous cyanobacterium CCP2
AGATGTGTATAAGAGACAGGGGATCTGGGATATGTCTCAGGTGTGGCAGGGCTTTTGCTGATCTGGCCGAGTTTCAGAAACCGGTTCTGAAGTAGTAGAGGCTGTCAGCACCGGAGCCTGTAGTCGCGACCCTCGGCGCTGATCGTTTTCTTATTCTGATAGGAACTCTAAAAATGTCCTTCCCCTGGGCTTTAGAGCAGTAGAGTTGTATACCAGTCCTCCCATCTAGACCCGCTCGCATGGTTCAAACTTCAGACACAATTCAGTTTCAGGACAAGGCCAACTTTATCTGGCAGGTGGCCGACGACATTCTGTTTGGCCCGTTCATGCACAATGAGTTTCGGGATGTGGTGCTGCCCTTTGTGGTGCTGCGGCGGCTGGATTGCATCTATACCGATGACATTCGGCAGAAGGTGCGCGGTGACTACCAGCAGTTCAAAGACACCCTGCCTGAGCAAGACCTGGAATTGCTGCTGCTGGATATGACCGAGGGGTTGGGCTTCTACAACACCTCAGAGTTTGACCTGAAGCGCCTGGTCGCCAACGAGGCCGCCCTGGAGGAGAACTTTGAGTTCTATATCAAGAGCTACAGCAGCAACATGCGCGACATCCTGCAGAACTTTCAGCTAGAGCAGGTGGTGGCCAAGCTACTGAAGAACAACCTGCTGAAGCGGCTGATCGAGATGTTTGTGGAGATTGACCTGCACCCATTGCGTGGTCAGCAACCACGTAATGGGCTTAATCTACGCGCATCTGCTTTATAAGTTCAATCAATTCACCGGAGAGCAATTGATTGCCTAAAGACCGGATGCCTTAAAAGAAACGATTGAGACCTTTGACCATCGGTTGGAGAAAGCGGGTCAATGGCTCTCCTAACGACCCCAGGCGATTCAGGAGCAACAGACAGCGCGAACAGTTCTGGCGGTGTTTGATCGGGGGTTTGCTCGTACTCAGGAAACAGTTCATGAGTATCAGGGCTTCATAGTGGCATCGCAGGGTCAGAACCGCTTTACCCTTTCGGATGCCCGGACAGACCAAGCCTTGATGCTCTTTATGTTGAACAATCGTTCCCATTCTTGGTCTGTTCCGGTAGAGTGATAAGCACTTGCCCAGCAATGTAGCAAGTCAATCCTTGCTGGAGATTTAACTGAGCTAAGAATGACTGGAGTTGTCCAAAATTCCTCAAGAGCTAATGTACCTACACCCTTCCTGCGTGATGGACGTATATTTTATCCTGTTTTTGAAGACGGTGGGGAAAGTTACAGCAGACTTATTGAAGCAGTTCAGCATGAATCTCCGGTAGATGAACTTCAGCGTCTGGCAGAAAAACTGGTCAAGGAAAATGAAGGCTTGACGGAGCGTATGTCTTCAAGGGTTGCGCCCCAAACCCTTCGCATACCTCAGATTCGATACCTCAAGTTGAGAGCAGCAGCGCTTCTACTGCGAGATCTTGTCCAGCAAGGCTGGATTATACAGGTTGAGCATGGACAAATCACACTATATTCGCCAACGGCACAGAAAGAGGTAGACCCAGTCGTTGCTAAGGAAATTGCCCGTCGGGTTGGATTGTTTGCAAAGGAGGATCAACTAAAAGATCCAACAGTGCGACGATTTATTAACACACTAGAATCGCCAGGACGAGGCAGTGCGGCGATTCCAATTACAAATTTAATTGCTGACGGACGGACGTTACGGGAGAAGTTAGAACCGATCGCCCGTTTACCCAAAGCAGAGCGTGGCGCAGCCCTTGGTCAAGTGATTCAACCTTACCTACAGTTGGTAGAGCCAGATAAACGATGTGAACTGACTGGAATTAAATATGCCGATATTTGGCGCTATTTTCGCTTCAACTGGAGTTTTCCATTAAACTCATCACCTGGCCGAAATATATTTTTTTTGATTCGGGACGCTGGGCAACCCTATCATCCGGTAATGGGGATCGCTGCCTTGGGAAATACTGTCATGCAGTTAACTTGCCGAGATCGCTTACTTGGTTGGCTTCCTGACGGACTTGTTGATTTAGTTGAGACTGGCACAATTACGGCGGCTGAAGGAGTTCAGTGCCTCAAAAATTGCATCAGGAAATCGCTTGATGAAATTTACGTTAAAGATCTACCACTTACCAAGGAAGAATTAGAAAACCCAACTCCACAAACGCTCTCTCGATTGATTGCATTTCGAGATGATGCAGCATTGCAGCGAAAACAAGAGTTGGAGCAGAAGGAGAAACCGAAGCGAATTGAGTTTGGGCAAGATGTGACAGAGGAAGAATTGCTGCAAGCAACGCAAACCTCGCTGTATAAGTTCAAACGAACTAAGTCTGTTGCAGAATTACTGCGGGCTAGACTGCTACTAAACAGTCGCACTATTCCTGATCAACCTTCAGAAACTCTAAAAGAACTGATGGCTGATGAAGAAGGGCGGATTGCGGTCGGAATAGCTCTAAGGCAAGCCCGTAACAGATTGTCGGGTAGTGCCATGATGGAAATCGTAGTATGTGGGGGAGTGCCGCCCTACTCCTATCTTCTCTCTGGAAAGTTGGCTTGCTTGATGATGCTGAGTCCCGAAGTGACCCAAATTTATGAGGAGCGGTACAGCCAGCAGGTCAGTATTATTGCCAGCCAGATGGCAGGTCGCCCGATCCGCCGCCCTGCCAAACTAGTTTCTCTAGGAACTACAAGCCTCTATGCTGCAGGTTCTAGCCAATATAATCGAGTTTTCTTGCCTGCCAGGACACTTTCCACTCAAGAGACTGAGATTCGGTATAGATACATCGGGCATACTGAAGGTTATGGCTCTGCCCATCTCTCAAAGGAAACCAGGGACACCTTAAACGCCCTTGAGAATCTTGAGAGAAAATACCGACGAGTTAACAACGTTTTTGGTGAAGGTGCTAACCCCAAAATGCGGCAGTTATCTAGTGGCTTAGATGCGCTAGGGATTGCACAGGCTGACTTATTGCGTCATGCCAGTCCCCGTATAGTTTATAACATCCCCTTAATTCAAAATGTAGAAAGATTTTTGCTTGAAATTGATGAAGTAGCTGAGTTCGTTATTTCTCCAAATGAGTTAGAGGGCGGATGGGAGAGTTCGCAGAGAATTGCAAATTTCTGGTTAAAAAGATGGGCTTCTAGTCGACTTGATCACAGTCCTTTGTTTAAGCAACTTGGGGAAGCATCTCCTCTAAAACTTCGAGTCTCGAGGCAACTCCCTAAAATTAATTCTCCAATTACACAATTAGAATTACCATTTCTCGACTTTGATTTTCACCAGGAGGATGCCATGCAAGCACCAGTTGATGAAAAGCTTGAGTACATTAGGCGGCTTTATCGAGACGAAAGTGCTTTTGCAGACAATGTGAAAATATCACGCCTAAGGGACATTCATATTCCTACAGCAATTGAGAAAGTTATTCAATCTATTGTCAAAATAGGCGGATCCGTCGTATTGACGGGAAATGCAGGGGACGGGAAAACGCATTTAATTCGATTGATAGAACAAAAACTCAAAAATCAGGATACGTACATCGTTTTTGATGCTAGTGCTGAAAAGTTAGATGAAGTCCTTCAGAATTGGGCAGAGTGCCTTGAGAATGGCAAATCTTCTTGTATTGCTATTAATGAAGGTCCTTTATTAGATTTGATTAAAAGACATAGGAAAGCATACCCGTTTCTAGAAGATGTGGAGAAGCAACTCCGCTGCACAATCGAGTATGTTCTTCTGGATAGCAAAAATGCTGACTTAAGCAGAATCAACTGGGTGCCACCTTTAGATGCCGGAAAGCAGATTTTCGTTATCGATCTCAGCCTGCGGCAAAATTTGTCGAGACAAATGGTTAGTGCAGTTTTAAGTAAACTGACTGAACCTCGCTGGTATGAGGGATGTAAGGTTTGCCCAGGCCAAGCAAGTTGTGGAGTAGCGTATAATCGTCAAGCTTTGGCTCAACCCAGAACACAGGAACGAATTGGAAAGCTTTTGGAAGGAGTGAGCATCAGGGGTGAGCAGATTACCTTTCGTGAATTGCTCGCTTTCTGCTCTTATGCAATTTTTGGTGCTCGCTCTTGTGATGAAATGATTGAGCTAGGCGGATCGGAAGCAGCGCGGTACTATAATCATATTTTTGAGTACGGGGATGGAAAACTATTTGACGAATTGAGAAAGGGATTTGATCCAGTCACCCGGACTCATCCCATAGTTGATGAAAAATTCTGGCGTGGAATATTCTCGCCAGATGAATTTCCACTTGAGCCAAAACCAACTCATATTTCACTGGATGGTCACTCAAGTAATAATTCTGAACACGCATTGGATGCCTTTAAATCATTGAAGCGAAGATGGTTTTTTGAACACCCTGACGGTGAGAATTTAACACCTAGAACAGATTCAGAAAATTTTCTAGAAAAACTAAGAGATGTCAATCACACTACTCAATCTCGTGTGAGTGATTTGCTGAGGCTACTAAATCGTTTTCTTTACACTGGTGATAAAGATTATCCTGACTATTTACGCTTGTGGACCCGTCTAGCCTTTTCTCCTAAAAATAAATCAAAAGGTATGGTGTGTGGTCGCCAAGTATCAAGCCAAGAGCTTTTTTTGCATGAACCCAGGCTCTCTCCGCTCCTAGAGAAATGTTTCGGGGATCAGCCAGTTGACCATTTATTGCTAGGGCCAGAAGGCAGCGAACTCAGGTTTGCTAATCTTCGCATTGATTTGAGGCTTCTCAACTTGTTACTGTCACCCTATGGTGGAACGACGGAAGACCCAGAATGTACTCGACGCATTTACCGCTTTAATGACTCCCTTGCCAATCAAGTCAAAACAGATGGCGGTGATTTTAGAATCGTTTCGATGGTTGAGGGTAGAGCGGGGAGGGAGGTTCGTATTCGTGTGGATCTTCGGAAACGCCGTTATGACGGATTAGATAGCGAACGTAAGTGATTTTGATAATTGCCTCAGTGTGAGGCAATTATTGTTTGAGTTCTGTCTGTTTACTACAAGACCTACATATGCTAAGTCGAGTAATTGCCCAAGAATTGATTCGTCGCCATGGGTGCGGGGCGATGACTGGCAAGATTAAGCCAGTGCATATTGCTAATGGGCTGTTTCGAGAGACATTGGGAGCCGTAGGTCGAACTACCAATCTTAAATATGTTTTAATTTATACCGCTGCTGGTTCTACTGAGGAACAGCGTCAGCAGGCGATGAATAAACTTCTAGACCGCTCTAAAGAGAACTGGGGACGGCTAGCAGAGGAGGCAACGACAAAAGAGGGGGCATTAGGAAAGCAGGTGCTGCCCATGTTGCGCGCTCTCTTGGGCACAGATGGCGCAGTCTTTGGTAAATCGATCGACCAGTCTTCCCTCACCTCATCAACCGGAAATTTGGTTACAAGCGATCCTTCTGACGAACATGCCGGAGCCTTTCTGAAAGCATTGTGGAGTCTCCCTACTAATCCGTCAGTACCGGATTCAGCACTTCTGACCCTGCTTCGGTCAATCATCGACCCAGATCGCGATCTAAACACAGCCGATGATTTGACAGTGTTGCTTGCACCTCTTGCTGAGGGGGTTAGAGAACGGAAACCAGATGAAGCGATCGTCAATTGTCAAGATTTGCAGGAGTTTCAAGAAGCAGGGGCAGTTTATGATCCTGTCCTTTGGGAACTTCGATTAGCAGCAGATATGCTTGCTGTTTATGAACAGACAGTTCGACCCAACGCAATGGCAACCCTAGAGAGGATTGTCTCATTAGGATCACTTACCATATTCTTCTACCTGGCAACAAGAGGAAGAGTTTGGGCTAATCTACCTGTCCGCCCCTTGCTATTACAAGCAACTGGTAAACCTGAGTCTCCGATTGCTAGAGCCAGCGAAGAGTCTGTGCAGCAGTTGATAGTGAGAGATGCTAAACAGTACTTAACGCTGTTACTGAAATCCATACTCGAGGAAATAGGCACAGAGCCGGACTCTTGGCTGCAATTATGGGATGCCGAAAGAATTTGGCAAGAATTAACCGATGCAACTGGGGTTACTCGGAAGCCGAGATTTGAACCCGAGATCCGAGAGTTGACTAAAATTGTGGCTCAACGAGAGGAAGACGCAAATCAGGAGGAAGTACTTGATGACATTATTGACAAAATCAACGAAAAAGATTCTTTAGTAGATTATTTAAGACTGTTGGGACTGCGGAGTGGGTTGCTCTATCCGCAGCAAAAAAATCCTAGAAAGCGAGTTTGCCCTGAAGATCGTGTGATTGAAGTCTTAGTTGCTGGCACCATCAATGTTGTGGATGAATTTGTAGAGTTCCAGGAGTTTTTGGAGCGACTCTGGAAGCGATTTGGAATTATCACTGGAGGTCATCCAGAAGATGAGTTTTTACTTAGTCAGTCAGGCATATCCCGTGTCAGCAGCAAATACCTTCGGCAAAATGCTGATGCCTTTCTCAAGCGCTTAGAGGATCAGGGCTTTGCTAAACGTATGGCGGATGGTAAAGCCTTGGTTGGTTTGGTAGAGACTGGATATATTAACTCGTAATCTTGGGTTTGCAATGGCTGTTTACAACGTTGGGAAAGATAGATCAAAGGCGATATTACAACGGATTGGTCAGTTAGCAGCTGATTTAATTTTACGTGAGGCAAAAGCGCAAAGATTTGGTGTGATTTTGAGAGATATTGAACCAATTGGTTTAGATGCTTTTGTTAAGACACTCCTTAAAAAAGGGAAATCCGAAAAAGTTACACTACGAATTGCAGTCACAGACCCAGATTGGAGCGAGAAGGTTCTGCAAGTTCAAGCGGGACTACCTGATGCTCAAAAGCCATTGTTAACTAATTTAGAAGAAGTTGCGGTTCAATGGCGGAACGAATACCTACGGACGATCGCAGTACTAGCAAATAAGCCGCTCACCAGAGGTGCTTCATTAAGGGATTTTGAAATTCGAGATGACCAGGATGCAATTCGGTTATTGGCAATTCAACAATCTGAAGCAGCATCCACTGCATTCTTAAGAAATTTTTGGAAATCACTGACTCATGACCAGGCACCCCAGGATTTTCGCTTGCAAAATGTAGTGAAGTTTGCCCTAGAGCTAGAAGATTTGTCTAGCGATGATG
>PVWD01000067.1 GCA_003003615.1 filamentous cyanobacterium CCP2
CCCCCTTCTCCAGATATCAACTAACCCCTTGCAACCCCCTATGGAATTTGCCAACCGCATCTCCCTTCACGTCAACGGAGAACTTCGCCACTGCCCACCCCACACAACCCTCCCCGATCTCCTGCAACAGTTGGGCATGAATCCTCGCTTGGTTGCCGTCGAATATAACGGTGAAATTTTACATCGCCAGTTTTGGGACAGTACTCAAATTCAGGAGGGCGATCGGCTAGAAATTGTCACGATCGTGGGGGGTGGTTAACTTGTTTTCCGCCCTTTTTCTCATTTACCCTTTTACGGTAATCTCCCATCTCCTACCCCTAAAATCCCCCTTAAGCCTCACCATTACCCAAACGCTAAGACGGTAAACTAGAAATGTAGACATTTTGTAACGTTTGGTAAACTGTAACGTTTGGTGAATCCGGTGGGCTGTTGTTGCCCCCCAGCCTATCCAAAGCCGATAAGGTTGCTCGTCAATTTGACAGGTACGGCATATGCACAAAAGACTATTTGCATGGATTAAGCCCCTTTTAAAGCCCTTACTCGTTTCCTTCCTGGTGATAACACTGGTGCTGAGCCAAGCCGATTCAGCATTGGCTGCTAGGAGTGGAGGTCGCATTGGAGGAGGTAGCTTTAGGGTTCCAACTCGGACGGCTCCGGCCCCCCGGACTTATGCACCTCCGGGCGGTGGCGGTTACTACCCAGGCGGTGGCGGTTTTGGCTTCCCCTTCATCGTGCCGATCTTCGGCTTTGGGGGTGGCGGCTTATTTACGCTCCTGCTGTTTATGGCCCTTGCGTCCTTCATCGTGCGGAGTTTCCGCGCTGCTTCAAGTACGGATGAGTACGGCTATGAAACGGCTTCCCCGAAGGTTTCCGTTGCCCGATTGCAGGTTGGCTTGTTAGCTCAAGCTCGTGAACTTCAAGCAGACTTTAATCGGATTGCTCAAAAGGCTGATACTGGGTCTTCTGAGGGGTTAACTCAAGTTTTGCAAGAAACCACATTGTCCCTGCTTCGTCATCCTGAATACTGGGTCTATGGCGGCAGCGAAACCCAGCAAGCACGGTTAGAATCGGCAGAAGCACAGTTTAACCGTTTGGCATTGGCAGAGCGGAGTAAGTTTTCAGAAGAAACCCTTTCCAATGTAGACAATATGCTGCAACAAGCCCAGGAAAGAAAGGCTCTAGCGGCTTCGGGGGAGTTGGCACTGCCAGAAAACCCCAGTGAGTACATTGTGGTGACGCTGATTGTGGCGGCTCAAGGTAAGCTGGAACTTCCTGAGGTGAAAGACTCCCAGGATCTTCGTAAGGCGATCTCTCAGATTGGTGCTGTCTCTAGCGATCGGTTGTTGGCAGTGGAGGTGCTTTGGACTCCTCAAGCAGAGGGAGATACCCTTTCGGCAGAAGATGTTTTGGTGGGGTATCCAGACTTGAGGTTGGTCTAACCGTTCCATTAACTCAAGATTCATAGAACCCAAGGGGGCTGAGCAATCAGTCCCTTTTTTATGGGCCATTTTCAGCCGCTTCTATGGCAACGGATGGAAAGGTTAGGACAATCTCAGGTGATGGAAACCCAAAACGGATAGGTTTGGGCATTACGGAACTGTCTTAATGTGCTTGCGTAGGTCCATAACCCAGGTGACGACAGTGGAGGCTGGCAATCGGAAACTATGCTAACGGGACTTCGTACTGCCATAGAACTTGAAGAGCTAACTAGAACCAATCTGAAAAAATAGTTCTAGTTAATTTCATCTATTAGTTGCAATTGTGCGATCGAGTTTGTTATAGTTCACATAGACAAGCGATGACCATTCACTCGCAAAGGCGCAAGCTTGCATTGGATGAGGTTCAGGCTGCTAGCATTTATTAGTCTTGGCGGCGTTTATCCAATCATCTCTATGCATTTACCATTTTTATCGTTGAACTGATGCAGTTCTTGCGTCAATGGTTGTCAATTAGACATTATTTAGCATTTACCAAAACTGATCATTACCTTTGAGACACTGCCTTGATAGTGGCTAAAAATTGCGTTGAGGCTGTGATCTTCAACAGGTGTTGATCTCCATCTTTATGTTATTCACTTCAAATTGCAAGGAGTAATCATGGAAGGATTTGACAGTCGTACAGAAGTTAATGAGCAAGATTTGACACAAGTTGCCGATTTTGCTGATTCTACCTCTACTTCTGATCACAATTCAGGTGGTTCACACGGTTCTTCCGTGCAGGAATCAGACTTTGAGGTTGCTCTGGATCAAGCTTTGGAAGATCCGTTACTGGAAGATGGCAGCCCAGAGAGCGAACACAACCACGCTAAACCAGAATCTATCAATAACTCGCTGCATACTTCCCTTGATGCAGTAGATGTAAAGTCGATCGATCTGAGCAGGGTTAGAACAACAGAGAAATTTGGGAGACGTTTGGCCAGAAATGGGGATTTGCTTGATCCCGGTGGTGGCAATAATACGGTCATTGGTTCTAAAGGAGATGATGTAATTGTTGGCACGGGTGGTGGGTTAAATACTATCACCGTTGGTGGCGGCAAAAACACAGTTGTTCTAGGCAAAGAAACAACCAATCGAATTTTTGATTTTAATCCTCGTAGCGATGTCCTTGCCTTTTCTGAGGATCTGTCCCTGGACAACATTGTAATTGCTCAAGGTAAGAACCCCACGAAGGGTGGTATCGATCAACCCCTAGACAGCGAAAACAATGCATTGATCATTGACAAAGAAACGGAGCATATTCTGGCTGCTCTGACCTTTGTGAATGCAGATTCCTTGTCAGTCAGAAACTTCTCGCAAGTATCTTCAGAGGCGTTACAAAACCTTGCAGAGAGCGGTAAATTTGAAACAACGCTTCAAGCAGGTGATGGTGGAGAGCAGCTCACTGGAACTCGTAAGAGCGATCGCTTGACTGGCGGCAATGGCAACGACTTTCTGTATGTGGGTGATGACGGCTTTAGATTTGGCAAAGCGCGGGGTAACGGCCCGGGAGAGTTTCCCTTTCCCAACAATAGCCCTGGTGTAACTGAAATGAACCTGGATTTGAAAGGGGGCGTTTTGCGGGTTCAGGGTTCCTACAAAAACTTTGAGGGGCTACCGCTCTTTAGTGATGGTGCAACAGAAGTTGATCCAGATGCAGTGATTCCCAATGGAGCCGATCCCCAAGCTCTCATTGAAGGCTTTTTAAGAGTGCCTCAGGATTCCGAGGGCAACCCCATTAGCGGATTCCATGTCCACTTTAGCCCCGAAGGTTTCGCTGATGCGACCGTGGAGCGATACTTTACAGTAAACCCAACGGATGAAAAGTCCGGTCAGGTGACGGGTGAATTTGAATTGGAACCCGAACTACAGGCAGCGTTGCTGGGTAATGTGCTTTACGGTAACTTACACTCTACCAAGCATCCTGTAGGTGAGAACCGCGTTGAGTTTAATACTGCTCGGTTCACCTAAGGGGTAAAAATGTCGGATTTGTCTGTTTGAGTCAAGAGATCAGAGTTGATGACCTGTTGGGGATACAAGGCTCCTCAACAGGTTTTTTCTGTCAAGCTTGATAGGCTTTGCTTATGACTGGTGCAGAGAAAGGAAACCTTCAATAGAATGAGTGGTTGAGCAAAACCCAAATCAACTCCACTGTTAGAAATTACTAACTGAACAGGAGTGCATACTAAGGAGAATTTTTGCGAATGACATCAACGTTCACCACCGCATCAAACATTACTACATCAAAGCTAATTTCAATTAACGGGGAGCCAGCCGTACCATTGGAAGCGATGCCAACGAGCTGGCAGCGAATTGCACAGGCAGATTGGATGACTGAGCCTAGGGTTTATGCAGCACTTGCTCAAGTTTTCCTGGCAAAGAACCAAGGTGGTCATGTTTTATTTTTGGAGCGATCGAATACAGGGCACTTGAAGGATGCTTATCGGCAAGGAAACGGACAGCTTGCTTGGGAAGCTGTTGCTCACTATGGCGAAGCGTTTTTGCCAGAACAGTATCCCGATCTAGAGCAGATTCGTTCCCAAATGGAAGCTAGCGATGCTCAAACAAACGAGAAAAAAGCCAATTCTTTAGCGTTAATCAACGTTGTCAGCGATTTGTTTGCAGAATTTCGTTATGATGTTCCTTCAACGTTCTACTGGACGTTCCTACATCCCCTTCAGCGAGATGATCTATTTGAAGTGCGATCGTTTCGTTTCAGCGAACAAGATCTGGCGGTTGCCCGTCAATTTGATGCAATTTTACACGGTGGCTATGTCACCATGCTCAGGCGGTTGATTGATAGCATCTCCAGTCGGTATGGGTACTTCATTGAACATGGCTGTGGCTGCGAGAGCCATTTGGCAAAGCTTAAACCCTGTGATTCGTCCTTCGATTACACTATTCCACCTGAAGCACGCAAAAAAACGCTCCGAGCCTTCTTTTGGAGCGTCATGGAGGAGTATTTACTGTTTGAACTGCGATCGGCGACTCGGTTGGTTTATGCAGATAATTTGGTGGTTTAGTTAGAGAGGAGTGAGGAGTGAGGAGTGAGGAGTGGGGGGGATCGGCTGCTTTTTGCTACCTGGAATTGCAGGAATTTTTACAGACCCGAAATTGACAGACTCAATTCAGCGATTTTCGTCTAGTTGAGTCACTTTACTCTCTACTCCCTACTCCCTACTCCTCTCATTCTCTACCTCTCAACACATCTCCAGCATTGTGGTAAATCATCCAGGGGCTACCATTACGATGTAATAGCGATCCTTTATCTGTGACGCAAATTGCCACTGAAGCATCTTCTCTGGGCCCTCGAAATAGGGTGGCTGTATCTTCAGGAAGTCCGCCTAATTGGTAATTTGCACAGGTAATTCGTTTTTCAACAAAGAGAAAAGACTTTTCTACAGCTTGGCAGCTTTTTTGAATCTTTAATAGCGTATTCCTAATTTCCGTGAGACATGCTTCGGCTGGTAAATCTTTTGCAGTTTGAAGTAATTCATAGATTTGTTTTCCTATTTCTTTTCTAATCTGCGATCGTGAATTTTGGTTGGCTTCAAGCGATTCGCTTTCATAGGTTGGATTGCTGTATTCAAGATGTAGCGGCATTGGACAATCACCATGATGAAATGAAGAGAATTTAAGGAACGGTGATGCCCCTGATTCTAGAGCGATGAACTGCTTTTACTATTCCATTAAAGCCTACGGATGCTCCGATCGACAATCTCAATCGGATTTACATTAATCGACTGTGGGGGGAAGAATTGCTGTGACTGGAAAGACAATTTCAAAGGGTTCAAAGCTGGCGTTGTTTGCTTCCCCAGAAAGGACGACTGTGTAAGCTCCGGGGGTTGGAAAGGTGATGCTAGTACTAAGTGCTTCTTGCCCATCTACCGTCGTGCTGGAAAGGGGTAAATGATGAAAGACAGTTTCCCCTTCACCGTCGTAAACTCTGGCTCCACAATCGCAATCAGCAGGAGGAATAATGCTGCCATCTGGCTGCATCAACATAAACCAAGTTTCACTGGGATGCCCGGCATGGGGGGTGTCATCTGGGTCAAGGTGAATCATGACGCTGATGGTGCTGGAGTTAGAGGTTGTCGTTTGGTGCTGTTGATGGGCAATGAGAGGCAGTGAATGCAGGAATGGCTCGATCGACAGCCCGCAAACTGCTAGGGTGCAAGCTAAGAAAACTCTTTGCATGGAAATTCTCCAAATTTCTAAATCTCTACAACAATGGATTACTTAACGAACAGACCGCAGCCCGTCGATCGCCCGAATCAGTTCGTCAGCGACATAGCTAATTGGGGCACGTTCTCGGACACGAATATTTGCAACTAATGTCATGCCAGGCAGAATGGGATATCGTTCATCATGACGTTCTAAAAACTGCTGCTCTAAACGAATTTCCACTGGAAAGGCAGTTTGCCCGGTTTGTGCATCACTTATCGCTTCACTTCCCACTCTGGTTACAGTACCCTTCACCGAACCATATTCAGTAAATGGATAAGCATCCAGGCGAACATCTACAGACATTCCATCTTGAACATTGGCAATATCAGCATTCGCAACCTGAACCCTGGCAATTAAAGATTCATTGGGTACAACTTGCAGCAAAGCTTCCCCTGGCTGAGCCACAACTCCTGGCAGTTTCGGCCCCAAATCAAATACAACTCCATCTACTGGGGCACGGAGGTCTTGATTTTTTAGGTCAAGCTGTACCTGATTCAGTTGGGATGTCACCTGAATCATTTGGCGTTGATTGTTTGCGATCGTCGCATCAAATTCTGAATCTAAGGCGGCTAATTGGCGTTGCAAATCTTGGTAAGTTTCCGTTACTACTCGTCTGCCTTCTACCTGCGACTGAAGCTGCGTTAACTGGAGTTGTCGTTGCTGCAAGCGATTTTGATTCATTTGGCTTTGCAATGTATTCACATCAACCGCTCGCCGCAAAAAGTCTGTGCGAGAAATGGCTCCTTCATCCATGAGTGGCTGCAACTGCGTCAGAAGCTCTTGCTCCACGTCTAACTGAAATCCAGTTTCGTCTAGTTGCGTTTCTAGCTCACTAATTTGCGTATCTAAACTAGAACCCTGAAGCTGGTTAATGGACAGACGATCGGACAATTGCCGTTCAAACAGTTCATATCGTTGCCGTTGTTCTGGGGGTAGCTGAGACGGATCGCCAGAAAGTTGGGCAACCAGCAGCATCCGAGTCTGCACGCGGTTCATCAACTCAGGTGAAACGTTTGCTACTTCCTGATAGAGCGTCGCCGTTGACGTACCCTGCCGCGCCATTCGCAACACCGCAATTTCTTTAACGAGTTGATCTTGTTGTAAGAGGAGAGCCTGTAATTGATTCAGCAATTGCGTTTTATCAAGCTGCACCAAGACTTGCCCCTGTTCAACCTGCTCCCCTTCCCGCACCAACACCGTCGTCACAACTCCCCCAACCCTCGACTGCACTGCCTGAGACTGAGAAATTGGCTCTAGCTTGCCGCGTGATGCAATTACAACATCTACCCGCGCAAAAATAGACCAACCCACTCCTACCGTCATTCCAATCAAAATTACCTGAGTCAGTCGCTTTGTCCAAATGGCAGGTTGCGGCAAATTAACGGCAGATGCAGTGGAATCTTGCTCAATTTGATCCAGCGTCTTTCGTTGCAATGTCTCTAATGGATTGAAAAATCGATATGGGCGCATCGTTCCTCCTAATGGACGTAAGGTCAATAAATGTGCGACAAATCAAAAGGTTGAAATTTTCAAATTCAATTACGTTTGTAAGCCAGAAAACAGTCCGAATCATTCTGCTTACCATATGCAGCAATTTTCATTTAGTTAAGCCACACTACTCCCACTCCCCACTCCCTACTCCCCACTCCCCCATTAAGCGATTAACACCAGCCTCCACGCTCTACAACCGCGCTTGTTGCGTATACAAGCAGTAATAAAGCTGACGACGGGCAATGAGATCGGCATGGGTTCCTTGCTCAACAATTCCCCCAGACTGCATAAACAAAATCCAATCTGCACGGGCGATCGTATTCAGACGATGGGTAATAAAGAACACCGTTCGATCGCCAAATCGTGCCATTAGGTTTTCACAAACTTGTCGTTCTGTTTCGTAATCTAATGCGCTAGTGGCTTCATCAAAGATCAACATACGGGGGCTACGAGCCACCACACGGGCGATCGCAATTCTCTGTCGTTGTCCGCCCGATAGAGATGTCCCTCGTTCTCCGACTTGCGTACTATACCCCTCTGGAAGTTGCATGATAAAGTCGTGTGCTTCGGCGACTTTAGCGGCTGCAATGACTTCATCATCTGGAAGGCTACCAAACAAGGCAATGTTGTCGCGAATTGTTCCTTCAAACAATACTGCATCCTGGGGAACGATACCAATCTGCGATCGAAGTGAGCTTAGATCCACTTTGCTGATGTCGTATCCATCAATTAGGATATTGCCGGTTTTAGGTCGATAAAGGCGTGGCAACAGCTTCAGTAAGGTACTTTTACCCGAACCACTTTGACCAACAATGCCAACAAATGAACCTGCGGTAATTTCTAAATCAACATTCGTCAGTTGAAGCTGTCCTTCCTTAAAACCAAAACTCACATCGCGATATTGCACATTTCCGGTGATTTTGGGAAGTTGAAGCGGTGTTGTAGTGGAGGTTTCTTCAGCAGGAAAGTCTACAATGTCTGCGAGTAGCTCCATTGACAGTGAGGTTTCCTGGAATCGCTGCCATAACCGAGACAGGCGGAGTAGCGGTCCCGTTACATATCCCGTTAAGATCCGAAAGGCAATCAATCCTCCCAGCGTGAGTTCCCCTTCTAGCACTAATCCGGCTCCTACCCATAGCACCAGTAAATTGCTCATTGTATTGAGAAACTGGCTAAAGGAAGAAAACATTGTGTTAACTGTTGAAGTGGTGAAGCCGCTACTGAGATACTGCACATATCGTTCTCGCCAAGTCGCCTCCACCAACGATTCCATGTGCTGAGCCTTCACTGTAAATACACCACCCAGAATCTCAATGAGATACGACTGCACCTTAGCACCGTAATCCGCTTTTGTCCGAATTAATTTGCGCTGAATTGTCGAAACAAATAGGGTAGAAAGAATGACGATCGGAATGGTTCCTAGAACGCAGAGCGTCAGGCGAGGGCTATATAAAACCATCACGCCAATATAAAACAGAGAGAAAAACGCATCTAGAACGGCTGTAACGGCAGTTCCAGTTAAAAATTGGCGAATGTTTTCTAATTCAGATAACCGAGAAGATAACTCACCGACCGGGCGTTTTTCAAAAAAGTTTAAAGGTAACTGTAACAAATGACGAATAATTTCACTGCCCAGGCGTAAGTCAATGCGATGGGTTGTGCTAGCAAATAAATACGTACGCAGAACGGTAAGGATTCCTTCTAGAAAGGCAAACATTACCATCAAAAAACCGAACATCGTCATGGCACTGAGATTGCCACTGACAATTACTTTATCGATAACTTGCTGTACCAAAAGCGGATTTGCTAGACCCAAAATTTGGACAAACATGGAAGCAAGTAAGACCTGGGTGAGGATGCTGCGCTGCTTTGCTAAGACTGGAATGAACCAGCTAAAGCCAAATCGTTTTAACGGTGTATGGGGCTGTCGTTCCAGGACGATCGCATAACAAAGGGGAGACTGATCAGATGTAGAAGCTGCACTGGAGGCAAGGCGAGTAGCGAGTTCATCGGGCGAGAGACGCAGCAGCCCTGTTCGGGGAGAACCCAGCACCGTAATGCTAGAAGTCGCATCATGCAAAACAGCCAGCACATCTCGAAACTGAATGAATGCAGGAGTTGTTAAACGATTGATGCCACCCGGCGTAGGCGTGAACCTGACCAATTGAGCATTAAGTCCGATCGCCTCGGCAATTCGGATGCAGAGATCCAATGGCTCAAAGTCATGAATCGATCGCTTCAAACGGCGACGTAAGGCATCTGGACGGTAAGGAACCTGTAGCCGCTCACAAACCATGCCAAAGCAGGCAACAATGTCCTCTACGGGGTCAGCAGAGGGCGATTTCCAGATGGGATAATGATCAGCAACGGGTGGTGAAGGTGCAGCAACGGGCAGGGCAGAGTGACTGTCTAACGTGAGAATTTCAGGATGGAAATGGGAATCGTTGGGTGCATGAGACGGGGTGGGAGGGGGAACGGTTCCAATGAGCAATGCCGATGACAGAAAAGTGCGATCGATTCCAATGAGCCGGACTGGAAATTTTGATGGGCGGACTGGCTTAAGCTGATTAACTGCCCCGATAGGTGCGCCAATGGGCAGGTTCAAATGCTCCCCGCTACTGACCAACCAAATGCGATCGGGAGACAGTTCCAACGATGTATTTCGGGATTTGCTGGCGTTGGGATACCACTGTTCAACAACGGCTAACTGTTCTCGATCGATGTGTTGAACTAAATCTTTAAGATTCAAATCCACAAACGGGGTAGACATTGCTGCCAAAAAGCGAGACAGCGTATCAAATAATTCAATCAGGCTGGCTCGCTCTGTGAATGCGGGCATTAAATGCTGAAGGGCGATCGACTCAAATTCGTCTGCTGATAGAGAGAGGGTCAACACCTCCTGCTGATCGGTGATCTTGGTAAAAGCGGCTCGCACAGAACCCACCGCAACCCTTCGCAGCAAGCTATCCCAACCAATAACAGAACCCTTTCCGGCAACGGTTAAAGTCGGACTTTGGTAAGAAGTTGGCCCAAGGATGCGAACTTGTTCCTGCATGACGCAGTGAATCGCTGAAGGCAACTCTCTTGATGGATAAATTAATTCGCCCGGACGAAAAGAGCACAACTTTAGCTTGGGGGCAATTTGTTCGCGCAGGTCTGCGGATAAGTGGTTAAACGGCCAGGCTGCAAAAAAATCTGCGAGAAATGAATGCAGTTGCGTATCAACATAGGTCATGGCTGCAAGTCCTTAATGAGCAATTTCTGTCGTTTTGGAGCTATTTTGCTTCAGTGCAGTAGGCGACGATCGATCCGGAGACGCGGATAAATTGGACTGTACGGCGATGCTTTCAGGACTGGCAATAAATGCTTTGATTTGAGTTTGGAGCCATTGAGTATATAAACGGTCAATTAAATTCGCGCGAGTTTCACTGGTTAACCGGGCTGCCATCAGTCGTTCTAGTCGCACCAACCAAAAGCGATCGGCAACTGGAATCGGGCCATAAATGACACCAGGTTGACCATTTCGTAATAGCGTTGCCACTTCAACGGGTAATGTAGATAGGGAGACGGGGCCAATCCAGCCGCCAGTTTGTCGCTCACCACCCAGAGAAAACTGCTGCGCTAAATGGGAAAAGTCTGCATCATCATCTCGAAGCTGAAAAAAAAGCTCTTGCGCGAAAGCCAGATCGGTTAGTTGAATCAGAGAAAACTCAATCTTGTCAAAGTCAGATTTTTTACGTAGAAATTCGGATTCTACTTGACTGGCAAACCGAATTTGCTTGAATTTTTCGATGCATAAGTCTCGTAATAAAACGTTCTCAAAATAGGTGGGCGTAATGCCCTTATGCTGACACCACTGCATTAAGAACTGGTTGAAATCATCTGGTAATGGAACATTTGCCGTGCCAACTAATGATTGAAATAATTCCTGCTTTGATAGAGAGACATTTCGGAGCATCTCATCGAGCAATATTTGACCCACTAGAGGTTCTAGAAGCTTGTATTTAATCAGAGCAGAAACAATCTGATCGCCATCTAATAGGCGATTACCAATCTTTAAGCAGGTATTCATGGTCGCTTTCCTAACCCATGCACCAGAGAATTCTGAATGCGATGTTTTTGCATCACGCTACTGGTAGAACGCTGGTAGAACAATCTCCCACAACTTACTGCGGTAATAGCGGCTGTTCAGGAACATTATCATCCTATAAAAGTCATCTTTGATAACATCACGCTGCATATGCCGCCACGTCTCGTACCTGATTCTTTCTGAAACCTAATTCTTTCTCAAACCAAATACTTTTTTAGCCCTGATTCCTGGTATCACCCGATTCTTCAATTCTTTATCACACCTTTCACCACAGGCTGTGATTCATATCGCCGATCGCCCAAAATACTCAGAACACACAGGGATAGTCACTTGGCCAACAGGCTAATGCACACTATACCATAATCATTTCAACGATCTGCTAACTAGAACCAAATAAATTTTCTGTTCTAGTGATCTCGATCATGTTTTCCAAAATTAGAACTCAACAAAGTAACGGTTCCAATTGCCTTGATCGAGGGCTTAATGTAAAAAATAACACATATTTTTGTTCAAAGATACGGTGTTTGGCTTCATCAAGGCTTTAAAGATAGTCCTGAAATGTGCAATTTTAGGTGGAAATTACAGCTCTATAACCTTGCAATTTCCAGGTTAGATAAAGGGCGTATAAAAAATGGCGGTGACATTATTTTTTTTCTGCGTTATTCGGGTTGGCGAATGGATGAGACTCGCTTATCGTTGTGAATGGAAAACCTGCACTTGAAGCAGTGCGTGTGCGGGCCAAGTTATTTGACTAATCTAGTGATCACCTCAGCCATTGCTGTTTTGTGGGTGCAAAAGCCAGCGATCGTCCTGGTTTGTATAAGGTTTTGAAGCGATCGGCTTGTTTACAGGTTTTACAGCAATTTTTCTGAGGATGGGCATTACCCACTGAAACATAACCTAAATGGCGTAAAACCTCTGTGGGCAATACCTGCCTCCCCCTTGCTTGCTTCGCGCTTTATTCGTAGATTGCCCTGCACTTCAGCATGGGCTGAGTTAATTACTGGCTCGATTCACTGCGGCATTGCAGCTTACTCTCATTACAAGGATTTTGCTATGACGTTTATCACAGAGAACGCGATCGACTCCATTCTTAAGAATTTGGAAGAGAATGAGGCAGCTCAAAGGGTCAGACGAGAACAGTTTCGCGGCTCAGGAAAGAACGATATTCTGATCGGCAATCAACGTGACAATCAAATTGATGGACGGGGTGGCGATGACATTATTACGGTCAAAGCTGGAAATAACCTCTTGCGTGGGGGCGGCGGCGATGACATTTTGGTTGGCGGCGATGGCAATGACACGCTGGTGGGTGGACGCGGTGATGATTTGGTGATTGGTAGGGCTGGAGACGATGTATTGAGAGGAGGTAGCGGTAATGATACTCTTGATGGTGGATTGGGCAACGATCTCCTCCTCGGCAATAATGGTGATGATGTGCTGGTGGGTGGTGCTGGTGTGGACACTTTGATTGGTGGTGCTGGCCGCGATCAATTTGTTTACAACGGAGACTTGTTTGCCAACGGTACGCCAACCTTGGCAGCAGCTCCCAATATTAACGTCTTGAACCAACCTGACAGCATCAACGACTTCACCAATGGTGAAGATCAGTTTGTGTTCGATCGCGTGAGTTCTCGGATTAACGAAATCCAATTCCAGAAAGGTGCGGCCGCCGAAATTGCCGATGGTAACGTGATTGTGCTGACGAATCCGTTTGCAGCAGCAGGAGCCGCCGCCCGTGCCATTGCCAACAATGAGAACGTCACAGCCCGTGAAGGCGCATTTGTTTACTTTAACAGTACGCTTGGCGTGAATCGTTTGGTTTACTCCAATGACTTGGCAAACGGTGGAGACATCAGCGTTTTGGCAAACCTCAACAACCAACGAGGCGATGCCGGACTAGCAAACTTAGCGAACTTTACTGCTGCCGACTTTAGCCTGGGATAACCTTGTGTGAAATAAGGACAGCGCATATAGAAGGCTAAGGGCGATGAACTAAAGACTAAGATCTGAGGGCTGAAGGATTCAATCCGGTTGTCCTCAGACTTGGTCTTCCAGTGGTAAACAGGGTCTTCGACATAACGTTATTGTTTATATGTGAGTGGTTGACTATGAACCGATGGATAGTAGGTAGCGGAGCGATCGTCACTTCCGCAATAGCAATGTACGGTTGGAGTTCTTCTTCAATGTCATCTGATGCCATAGATGAAGGAAAACAGCGTCTAGAAACTGTTCCGTCAGGGTTCTCGGAAACATTCCAAAATCAAAATGAACAGGGCATTCATCGTCAGATTATACCAATGATTAGCAATGCCCTAGAATTTCTCTCCGATCGCCAGTGGAGCGGCCATTCCGATCGGTTGCCCACTTCAATCGAAAGTATGTATTCCAATTTATTAGAGCAAGCACAAACTGCCGTAGAAGAGGCTCGATATGCTGATGCAGTTGCCCTGATTTCAGGAATACCCAAAAACAGCCAGCACTATGAAATCGCTCAGCAATTACAAAATGACTGGTCACAAGAACTGTTGCAGCAATCCACAAAGTTTTACCAACAAGGTGATTTAGTTAGGGCGTTGTCCGTTCTCAAAACAATTCCGCCCACCTCCCAGCAACACGATCGAGCCGTAGAACTTCATGAACGCTGGAGTAACCATGCTGTGTGGCTTGAGCGGGTATTAGCAGCACGGGAAGCACGAGATTGGAATGGGGCGATCGTCGCCATTGAAGCCTTAGAAGGAACGCCGCTTTATCATACGGTTCAGGTGCAGGAAATCTTACAGGAAGCGATTAGCAGTATGCTCAGACCCAACGATCGGCTGATGCAAATTGCCTCTGCAAACCTTCCTACTACGTCTGCCATTCCGCCCAGTCTTCCCAGTCCCTCTGGTTTGCCCTCTGACTCTTCCTCAACCAGCCCAATGGAGCCATTACCTTCCCCTCGTCTTCCGGTTGATGTGAACCAAGCTCTGGACTGGACACAGCCCTCTCCCTCCCCTGTTTCCCCACCCACGCTTAACGAAATCCCGATCGCCAATCAAAACGCTTTGCCCACCGCTGATCCGCTTACCGTCAAGCCTGCCATCCCGCAGACGAGCCACTCCTTCAATGATCCAAAGCCCTTCAGCCGCCAGGCAACCACACCCTAACCAAGACTTACCCCATAGCTCCCCATTCCCGTACAAACGTGAAATTTCGTGTCTCTCCCCAAAATCCACCCATCTAAAAACTGCTGTAAAATAAGGGGTCTTTCCTGCATTTAAGCCTTTGAACTTAACGCCATGACCCCCTTCTTTCGTCAAAACATTGAACTGATGGCTGGGTACGTTCCCGGAGAGCAACCCAAACCTGGTACGCCCATTATTAAGCTAAACACCAACGAAAACCCCTATCCGCCCTCTCCTGCGGCAATGGCGGTGTTGCAGAATCTGGATAGTGAATGGTTGCGCCGCTATCCCGACCCCTATGCCAATGAATTCCGGCAGGCAGTTAGCGAAGCTTTGGGCGTTCCGGCTGATTGGGTGATTGTGGGAAATGGTAGTGATGATGTGCTGAATGTGGTGGTGAGGGCTTGTGCAGAGGGCGATCGACCCATTGCCTACCCAATGCCCACCTACGTTTTATACCGCACCTTGGCCGAAATTCAGCCTGCCAAGACGATCGAAATTCCCTACGGAGAAGATTTTCAATTACCAATGGCAGAACTGGCCGCTGAAAATGCTGCCATTACCTTCATTGCCTCTCCTAATAGCCCATCGGGTCATGTGGTTCCCACCGAGGAGCTACGCCAGCTTGCAGCCCAACTGACAGGCATTCTGGTCGTTGATGAGGCCTATGTGGATTTTGCCAATGAAACGGCCTTACCGTTGGTGCAAGAATTTGAAAATGTCATGGTGATTCGTACCCTTTCCAAGGGCTATTCCCTGGCGGGGTTACGGCTGGGCTTTGGCATTGCTCAACCTCAGCTTTTAGAAGGCTTATTCAAAGTTAAAGACAGCTACAACATTGATGCGATCGCTTGCCTTGTCGGAGCCGCCGCCATGCGTGATCAAGCCTACAAAAACGCCTGTGCCGAAAAGGTTAAAGCCTCCCGCGCCAAGCTCATGCACGAACTCAACCAATTAGGATTTCGCGTCTGGGATTCTCAAACGAATTTTTTACTGGTGCAGCCTCCCCATCCGTCAGAGAATCTGGCAGAAAAACTGTATTTGGCATTAAAAGCAGCAGGGATTTTGGTTCGCTATTTCAAACAGCCTGGCTTAAACGACAAACTTCGTATTACAGTGGGCACCGATGAGCAAAACCACCAGTTGATCGAAACGCTAAAACAAACCCACCTCCTCTAGCCAGTCACTCTAGCAACCAGCTAAATAGCTCTGCGATCGTCAGGCTAAACCCATCCGCAAAAGCAGGGATCGGTAGCCTGGCATTTGGCTGGTCGTAAAAAGTCGCAGCTTGATCGGGCGAATACACAAAAACCAACTGTTCATCTGGATCAATTAACCATCCCATCTGGCAGCCGTGCTGCAAACAATGCAAAATATTGGTCGTCACCCTGGTCTGGCTCTGATCGGGTGATAAAATTTCGATCGTCCAATCCGGTGCCGCAGAAAACACATTCGCAACTCGTCCTGCTTCTGTACGTGGAATCCGCTCCCAGGTGAACACGGCAATATCCGGTACAATCGATCGCCCACCAAAGGTGCAGCGCAATTCCGAAAATCCCCGTGCAATCCGATTTTTTCTCAGTACCGCATTAATAGCAGTTGCCAATTCGGTTTGAATGGCACTATGTTCTCCCTGTGGCATCGGTTTTTGAATCATACGCCCATCAATGTACTCACTGGCAGGTTTCGTCTCTGGTAATCTCAAAAACGCCTCCAGTGTGATGGATTGAGCCGGAACTTGCACCATGTAATCGCCTACCATATCGGCTTAAAGCGAACCTACTCTAGCTATTTTACGATTTGTGATGCGTAAAGCCCCACGTTTCAACCGGGGAATATAAGGAGGTCGCTGAATGATGGTAGTTAAAAATTGAATCCGGTCATGATGTCCATCCCCATGACTGGGCGGGTAAAGATGCACCCCAAAAGACGATTAACTGATGATTGGCTTCACTTCCATGATTCAGCCCTGTTTCTATCTTTTTCTTAGCCTTCAGCCCTCATCCCGACGAACACAACCTAAGCATCTACCACCAGCCGATCGATCGGGTAAGCCACGCAAGACAGCACATAGCCCGCTTCCTGGTCGGCCGCCGTGAGGGCAGCCGGTTTGCCATCATAGCGAACTCGCCCTTCACGCGCATGAACTTTACACGCTCCACACGCCCCTACCCGGCAAGCATTCCGAATTTCAATCCCTTCTTGCTCCGCCAGTTCCAAAATTGAGGTTGTGCCATCCGCCGCCACCTCTTGCCCTGATTTGGCAAAGCACACCGCAGGTTCAGCCGTTGCAATGGCTGAAGAAGGAGCCACCTCTAGATGCTTACCATTCCCGTTGTGGGTGGCACCATTGTGGGTATGGCTGCTGTGGGTATGGCTGCTGTGGATCAGGCTGGGAGCAGGTTCCCATAGAACAGAACTGTGTCGCTCTGGTTTGAGGGAGTCCGGTTTCGGAGGAGTAGATTTCTTCTTGCCGCCAAAACTTTCTTCTTGATAATTCTGCATTGGAAAGTTCATGCCTTCCAGCATTGACTTAATGCCCCGCATAAACCCTTCTGGGCCACACACATACACCGCTCGATCGCCCAAATCTGGCACTACTAAATTCAGCATTGATTCTGAGATGCGTCCGGTTAGACCCATCCAGGGGTGTCCTGTGGGCTGTGTCAGGGTTACAGCTAAATGGAAATTGGGCATTTGGGTTGCCATTGTTTCCAGTTCGCTGCGGAAGATGATGTCCTCTGGAGTGCGGGCACTGTGCAGGAAAATAATATCGCTGTCTGCTAGCGTATCTTGCACCCAACGCGACATTGACATCATGGGCGTAATGCCGCTTCCCGCCGAAATGAGTAACAGTTTGGGTGGCAAATCTGGCAGGCAAGTAAAATGCCCCATCACGCCCCCAAGGAACTTTACCCGATCGCCCACTTGCAAGTGATCATGCAGCCAGTTTGAAACTAAGCCCGGCGGTGCGTCTGGTTCATCCGCAGGACTTGCCACTCGTTTAACCGTCAAGCTGATATGCCAAGGACGACTGGGCGAAGTTGAAATGGAATAAGACCGGATTACAGGTTTACCATCAATTTCCACTTCTAAGTTCACAAATTGACCCGGTTTGTAATTAAATAACATCGCGGGTTCGGCGGCAAAACAGAACGTTTTCACATCTGGCGTTTCGTCAATAATGCGGCAGCATCGGCAAATTAAATCTCCTTCTGTCCATTGAGTCATGGGCAGGGAGGCTTCACCCGTAGGATTCGCCTGCGGCACGATTGAAACAGGTTCTGGAGGGGTTAATTCTTCAACATACAAGAACGTTTCGCCTAGCTGGAGCAAATCTCCTGCACGTAGGGGCTGCTTTTCATTCACCGGAACAATTTCCCCGTTCAGCAGTGAGCCAGCCGTACTGCCAATATCAGTAAAGTGATAAGTATCATTGCTATAGGTAATTTGCCCATGCACGCGGCTAACTTCTGGATTGGTCAGCACCAAATCACAGGTTGCATTTCGTCCAATTATCCATTCCAGTTGTCCCGATCGCGATTGAGTAAGCTGATGAATTTGAAATTGCTGCTGCTCAAAATTAACGGATTTCAGTTTCAACATTTCCTGCAACTTTTCCTGTGCTTATGTTTACATCGGACTTATAGGCTTAAGGTTGGGAAAGACCATTGGGTAAGGTGGGCACTGCCCACCCCACGGAACGGATTAGCTTCAGGAGGAACGATCGCCGGAGGGTTTTTGCCGCAGTCGTTTGGCAATTGTTCGGGCTTGAGTTTCCGCGTCGTGAAATTGGGGAGAGGGCTGTGAGGATACCAAAATTTCAGGATGGGTGGTGGCGATCGTTTCCATCGTGGCGAAGTGGTCAGCATCTTTAACTTGCAGGTCTTGCCGGAGCCGCTTGAAGAAGTCAAAACTACTGGATACTTGCACCACTTTTTGTTCTAAAAAGTCCTGAACGACACCCGTATAGGCTTGTAATCGCAGCTTTTGGGAGAAGCTGGGCAACACCTTAACCAGGGTATACACTTCATCCGAGGACAAGTCATCCAACGATCGCCCTTCCAACAAAGCCGGATCAAGCTGAAGCTTATGGAGTTGTTTCCGTAGACTGGATGCCATGTTTTCTCGTTCATACTGCGATCGATCGCGCCCAAAGGTGCGGAATAGCCACATGGAACCCACCACAATCACCGCAGCATTAAACGTTAACACCACCATCGTCGGCATTTTGTTTAGCCAGGGCCGGGCCCCATAGGAGAAGAAAGTCCAAAACGAAGTAATGGTAAACAGCGTAAAGGCGACATGTTGAGCGCGTTGGGCAGATATTGCTTGTCCTCGCCAGCCACTAAAGAGTCGATATAGCCGCTCTGTAAGCTGTCCCAGCGTGTAAGTAATTGCTGCTAACACGGCGAAGGTAATGAAGACGGCGATCGCTTTGGGAATGGGAATCGTCTGCCCGTAGATGTGAAAGCCTGCATCAAATACTTTTGCTAATTGATCGTCTTCGCGTGTCCAGGCTCCTGTGAAATAGTAATCCCAGTTTCCGGCATAAAGGAAATAGTACAGGTAAAACGCAATCACCATGCCAAGATAGCCATACTGCACCAGTCGCCGTCCTGGTTTTGTCAGTTCCGTCCAATAATTCTTTTCAGCATCAATATCAAAGCAGGGCATTTTACAACTAACGCAAGCACTCTGCTCTTCTCCCGTTTTCGGATCAACGGTACGGCACATCGATTGGGAAATAGCGGGCTTCTTTTCCAGATGAGCCTGGCTTCCTAAAAGCGATCGAGGGCCCGTGTACACAAGCTGCACCGGAGCCATTGGGCAAAAATAATGACACCAGCTTTTACCTGCATATAAGTATCCCACCAGGATGGCGCAGAGAATTGAACCAACCAAGAAACTTGCCAGTGCAGTGCGATCGGAGTTAACAAATAAGATTCGTGCCCCTAAACCGATAAAAAATAATCCCGATTGAACATACAAATGATTTCGCCCTAACCAGGAATTTTCGCCAATGGTGACTAACTCCGATCGCACTTCCCCAGTAATGGGATCAATTACCTTTCGTTGTCGCTGAATCCCTAATGCACGGGGAATTTGAGACAAAAAGGATAGTGGACAGATTCGCCGCCAGAATTCATGACCGAAAACCAATAAGATGAAAATTCCCGCAGGAACAATCATTGCCCACCAAATTAGAGCACCCATTGCAAAGGGTTGTTCTATCATGCAAACATCCCGAATTTTGGTGCATCGCTCTGGATCAAGATAAATTTCAGGTCTGATCCGAAAAGGGCTAGCAAGATTATCCGGGTGAGTAAACATCGGAGTGATCGGGTCATACACCAATGAAACAATTAGCAAGAACCATCCAAGGGTCAACGCCCAACGGACATGATGCATCGTCTTTTCAGAAACCTTGTTCAGCATGGAGGTCAATTCACCTTGTGTTTGTCTAATACCTTGTGTTTGTTCAAGAAAAGCTAGGGGTGTTTTAAAACCTGATCTTTGCTTGGCTAGCTTGGGACGATCCCCCTAAATCCCTCTTAAAAAAGGGGACTTTGAGCGGTTCGGTTCCCTCCTTCTTAAGGAGGGTTAGGGAGGATCAAAGGGTTTTAAAGCACTGCCTAGGACAATTGAATTTATTGCAATCTATGACGGATGAGCTTGGAATTACGGAATTCTCCTATTCATTCTGCGGACTGCGATACCTTGCGTTTGTTTAATACCGTGAGAACCTCATTCTGCTTTTGCTGACTGGACAGGCAAGATGCCCACCCCACAAGAGCAGCCGTCCTCAGTTCGCGGATCTCAGTCCTCAGTCTTCATCTGCCAAACTTGCAACCGTCGGGTAGGACTCCAACTCACCAAATAGCGATGATTTGCACTGAGGACAGCATCCAGGCTTTGCTCAAATCCACCAGAAATCGTTGTTACGAGCCGTCCTGCTTCTCGCGTCCATCTGCGGACACTGCCATTGTTATGAACCGTAACCATATATTGGTCATCGAGCAACATTGCCATTGGATTAGCCGAATCTTCAGAAAACGCTCGCGCTAATGTTTCCTGCTCAACATTCCAAACGAGTGTCCGGTCTTCACCAAAGCTAAATAGCAGATTATCCTCTGCCATGCGTAACCCCCGAATGGGAGCCGTATGTCCAGTAAAGGTACGCTGGAGGGTTCCAGTTCGCAAATTCCAGGACTGAATCTGGTGATCGCTTGTGGCACTAAATAGCCGATCGGGTGTGCCATAAGTCATTGCAGTCACCGTTTCTGTTGAAGCCGTAAGGGATTGTAGAAGCGTTCCAGTTTGCAGATCCCACAGATGTAAAATTCCATCCTCACTGCTGCTGGCGATCGTCTTTCCATCTGGGCTAATTGCGACCGCAGTAATGTCCTGATTGTGTCCTTCAAGGGTTTGTAAAAGTGTTCCAGTTGCTGCATCCCACAAACGCACCGTTCGATCGGCACTACCACTGACCAGAAACTTGCCATCCTGACTCATTTCCAGAGCCGTGACCGCATCCGTATGGCCGTGTAAAGCATTGAGCAGTTTTCCTTCTGGCAGTGACCATAAATGCAGTACATGATTCGCCTCAGCCGTCACTAAAACTTCACTATCTGGTGCAATCAACATACGATCGATCGCCGCCTCGATCGGGACATCTCGTAGCCAGGTGAGATCCTGATTGGATGAACCAGGATTTTGAAGTTGAGCAAAAAGGGACGAAGCTTGATGCCGATTCAAATACAAAGACCCACTTCCCACTAAACCAGCCAGCAAAACGGCCGCCGCAATGGGCTTTACGAGTTGCCGTACCGATCGTTTCACCGATCGTTGCCATCCCAGCGCAGAATTTGCCGCAGGCGGATGGACTCCAGTCAGCAGAAACAAATCCGACAACGCATCAACGGCTCGCTGATATCGATCGCGGGCATGGGTTCGCACCATTCGGTCTAAAATTTCAATCAGCTTTGGTTCTGGGAGTGGCTCACTTAAAAAGCCGTGCCAGTCTAGCTCTCCGGTAATGGGGTCGCGCTGAAGCCGTTGGGGATGAATTCCCGTTAGCAAATGAATTACCGAAACGCCCAATGCGTATACATCGCTGCTAAACCGAGGAGTTCCAGTTTCTTGCTCCTCTGGCATATATCCCGGTGTGCCGATCGCCAAAGGAATAGACTGTTTGTTCACCGGGTTGGATTCTGACCCCAAACAAGCCGCCCCAAAGTCAATCAAGACGAGCTTGCCGTCCTGGTATTGGCGGATCAAGTTGCTGGGTTTAATGTCGCAATGAATCACCTGCCGAGAATGAATGTAATCCAAAATTGGCAGCACCTGCGACAGTAGCTCGATCGCCGCATCAGCAGGCAACCGTTGACCTTGAGCGGCCCACTCTCCTAAATTGTCGCCCTCGATGTACTCTTGTACCTGATAAATTTGGTCTTGCTCTCGGCAAAATGCAAACAACTTAGGGATTTGGGCATGGTCTTGGCCAAGCTGATCCAAAATTCGCGCTTCTGCTTCAAACAATTGCTGTGCCGATTCCATCGAAATGGTGCTGTTAGAAGACACCTTCAAACACTTCACCACGCACAGAGGATGGTGAGGCAGATATTTATCGCGGGCTAAATAGGTTTCGCTAAATCCACCCGCACCTAACGTTTTAAGAATGAGATATCGCCCAGTTAATAGTTGCCCAATCATTGCAATTCATCCTTAGTGCAGCCGTGCGTACACCAACTTCAAAAACAGTTTTTGGGCAGATCACCTCTGAATGCGCTCACTTAAAGCTGCGCTAAATCCATTACTCTACGATATTGCTCCAATCGGGTTGCCACTCTTGATTTGCATTTCTCACACCTAAACTGGCAGCACTCCCACGGAAGCAACAGAGTCAATCCAACTCAATTGAATCGATCGAATATATGACGGTGCCAAAGCAGGTTTGGCAGATAGGCACTTAATCTCTAGCCAGCCACACAGTCTCGTGGCGTGTTCATCTACTTACCTATTCTTCAGCTAGTTTATAGCAACCGGGAACAAATCTAGCTGTTATTCGTATCACAATGGTTGTAAAACTCTCTGAAACAATTAGAACCTAGTCAATGCACCTGTTCCAATTAATCTTGCTTTAAGATAGCAGATGTGTGAAGCTTTGTAAAAGAATTTTTTTCTATCCGGCGATCGTCCCAGCGTATTGCCATGAGTTGCTTCACTGGAAAGCAAGAAATGATACTTTAATAATCTCAGTAGTTTGATGATGCGCTGCTTGGTTGATTGCTCATTGAATCTCTTCAACTATAATGTGGGCAATGTGGAAAAATGCAAAAATAGAGATGGGGATGGATAAGAGTGACGCACTCTTTTGCAAGGGTGATGTCCTCTAGACAACAGACAGATGATGGACAGGTTAAACGCTGCAAGTGAATCTTTGTTGATTCTTGACTAACTTTCCACCTTACTTTGCATAATCTTCCCATTAGGGTTTAATCATCCTGGAAGGGTTGGGATACAATGGCTGTATCTTGACACAGGCTTAGGTTCGTTAAGTGTTGCCATCGGGTGCCTGGATGTCCTTCTACTCTGGGATTGCGAATTAAATAACTTGTGGGGTGAGTTTTTCAATCCACCTAGGTGGGCAGGATAACTATCTCACATGGTTTGTGGTTTATTTAATCTCAGTCCTCCGCTTTGTGTTACGCGATTTCGTGTTACGCAGTTTGGTATCTACATTGTTTGATATCTATATAACTTTGTATCCCTATGGATTGCAGACCTTCTGCCCCTGTTGCTGACAAGAGGCTTGCTCAAGCTATTCTTGAGCGTAACGTTGAAATGGCAATGAACCCATTCCACCCAACCACGCATTCTACCGACGACGTTTCCACTCCAAATGACCGCTCTGCCTTCCCTGAAGACCTTCTCCAGCAGGCCAAACAGCTTGATGGCAAGGCTAAGGCAGCACTCATTCAAGTTCTCTTGACCCAGCTTGAATCAGACCAGATTCAATCGATTTTAGAGGTTGGGCAAAGAGAATTAGCGGAGCAACAACGCCGAATTACTCCATCAAAAAACCGCAAAACTCGGCTATTGCTGAAAAAAGATTACAGCTATCAAGACCGAGGTTTGAGTGAACCTACGCAGTATTACGTTTATATTAGGCGGCGCAAACCAAAGCTCGATCGCTACATTGGTACGTTATTTTACGTTCCTCAAGGTTGCACCCTTTCCTATGATCCCGATGCCGAAGGGCGGATTCTTTTTAATTCTCCTCGCAATGTGTTTCAACTGCGAGACTCAAAAAATCCGGCAGCAGTCCAAGTGGTTCGCCTAATTTGCTTGGAACCTCCTCCGCCTGATTATACGTTTACCAAGCAGCAGAATGATATGCCGGAAATCTATCTGCGCTTAGAGTATCTCGATCCAAATACCTATCAACCCATCGCCGAAGAAGCCTACCCCTTTCCATTTTGCATGTATGAAGGCGGAATGCTCGATCGCTATCGATGGGATGTTTCGACGATGGTGCTGCCTGCTTCGCCGTCAGATGTCACCGCAGCCGCAGCCGATTCGCTGTCAATGCTTCACCCTGAGTCTGATTCAGCAAACCATACAGCATCTTCGCAGGCGGTTGATGTGCCTTCTAATGATTCTAGTCATGATGGTTCTGGTAAAGACGATTTGGGTGATGGTAATTTTGCTGATGAACAATTGGGCAAGAATAACGCCAAAGTGCCTCGCCGCATTATTGAGCTGCCCACAACTGCTTCAATTACCTGCTTTTTAGCCGATCGCAATGATTCATCTCGTGTTCTCGATCGCATGCGTTTGTGGGTCGCTTGGAGCGAAAAAGCCATGCCGCAGTCAAAATGGAAAATTGTTCAAATTGAAACGAACTTCATTCTGCTCAATGCGAATTTTAACCGGAAGATTTTGAGCGTTTCCCTCGATCAGGCTGCGATTTCTTTAGAAAGCTCTTTGCCAGTTTTAATGAAGTGGTTTTACGATCTCAGTCTGTCCGTATCCCAAACCCAAAACCAGAGGCAGTACAGTGCTGCCCAGCTAAAGCTAGCGCATCGGCTGTTTGCAGAAATGAGTCTGCCGCAGGATGATCCACTTGTTGTTCTGAAAACGCTATTTGGTGTGGAGTTCTCCAAAACGTCGCTTTATCGATGAAGTGATCGAGATCTCTTGCTAAAGATTTCGTTAGTAGTATGATTAGGGCGGGTGCGACCTCTAGGTAAGAGGCAGACGTTTCTCTGCAAAATCAGTGCATTACCAAAAAAAATTGTGGTTTATCGGTTTTGACGAATTTTTTGGCTGATTGTTGCGTAATATCGCGATAGTTATATAGGTGAGGAGTGCAGTGAGTTGAGGGTTGTCTTTATGAGCAACTCTAATATTGTGGCGCGGTTATATCTGTAACACGATCGCACTTGTAAGACGCACTTGTAAAATGCACTTGTAAGACCATTACATTTGCAATGTAATCACATTTGTAGTGTGGCTATGCTTGTGACGTAGTTACACATTGTAGCCATCCGCCAAATTCAATTTGGCAAACTGATAGGTTCTAGGGTAAATAATTCATGTCCATGACTTTGCAGCCCCCTTCAAAGCATGACCCGTTCTGCTTTCCTGTAACCGATTTTAGCTCTTGCACTGCAAAATCAATGTTGCATACGATCGAACATATTGGAATCGGTATTGCATATTGGGACTTCCATAACCATAGGATTCATTGGTCAAAGCAACTGGCAACGCTTTACGGGCTAGAAACTGAACCATTTTATCGATCGTGCCAGGATTATCTAAAATACGTTCATCCTGACGATCGATTTGAGCTTAGATCCACTGTTGAGCAAGTTGAACAAACACTAGAAAATGGCGAAGTTGAATATCGTGTGTACATCGATCGCCAAGAAAAATGGTTTCGTTCTTGCTTTAGTCCAGTTCTTGAATATGGCAAACTCAATTACATTCTTGAATTTGTCACTGATATCTCTGATCTAAAGTCTGCTCAAAATGCATTAGTCTATTCAGAATTGCGGTGGAAAAGCATTCTGGGCTGCGTTTCTGATGTTCTAATTGAAACAACTTTCTCTGGTGAAATTGTTTCTGCTACAAATGCGATTACCCCGCTATGGGGATATCATCCAGATGAACTAAGGGGCATTAACTTACGTTCTATTGTTAAGTTTGAAGATGGCTTTTCCTTTGAAGCTTTGCCCATCGATTGCAGTGGACTACCTGTATTAACGACAGCCAATGTTTTATACAAATCTCTCTCCTGTCGAGCTTCTCAGTGTAGTGTCCATGTGGATACAGTACGTCAAACTTTGCTTTTTATCTTTAAGCCCCACAATCTTTCATCATCTCCGCCAAATAGTGTGTCCGCGTTTCAGTCCTCGAATGTTCCTCTAAATCGTCCATCAGTAGAGCATCATCCCCTCTTAAATACTTATGTAACCGTTTCCGAACTGCTAGCCTATCTCCTCCAAGCAGATTGCATTCATATCTACCAATATCATCCAGATCAGATGCTTTGGCATACCGTCTATGATCACTGCCAGCATGCCGATTTGCAGTGCGCTGCCATGAAGTTTTCGATGCAAAATGACTCGATTTCTCGCGTTCTCAACCGATGTGAGCCAGCGAAAATCGACAGTTGGAGTGATGCCAGCACTGGTTTTGAGCCAGAGGTTATGGAACAGATTGCCGGAGTATGGATGGTGCTGCCCATTTTGGTGAATGCCAGTCTTTGGGGATCAATTCTGGTCATGCGGTTTGATGAAACAGAACGTTGGACAGATCAGGAGTTCAATCAAGCCATATTACTGGGCGATTATCTTAACCTGGCGATTATGTCTCAACGGAGTTAGGGAGTGGCAACGGATGGGGTGGGTGCAGTGGTTAGGGTTGTTCAGTTCTATTGAAAGGGGTGAGAATCCGAAAATCTAAACCATTGCTCATTTCCTGTCTCTTATACACATCT
>PVWD01000322.1 GCA_003003615.1 filamentous cyanobacterium CCP2
TCCCAGGCTTGAATGTCTCGCGCTGACCAGTCATTCACCAAACAAAGCCCAAACAGATGCTCCTCCGCCTGCTCAAGGGCGATCGGTTGTCCCAATTCATTCCCCAATCCCACAAAGCAACCCACCTCCAGCTCATAATCCAACATCTGGCAGGGGGCAAATGTGGGAGCGGCATCCTCTGGGCGTTTCCATTGACCGCTGGGACGCTGAATGGGGGTGTGACTGGCAACAATGGACGAAGCCCTTCCGTGATAGGCGATCGGCACATATTTGTAGTTGGGGAGTAGGGGATTGTCGGGACGAAACAGCTTACCCACGTTGGTGGCGTGAAAAATGGAGGCGTAGAAGTCGGTGTAGTCGCCGATGATTGCCGGGACACACATTTCAGCATCCGCCATCGGAACCAGAATTTTATCGGCTGAGGGGGGTGGGTTGCCTGCCTGGAGGAGTTGGCTGACATGATGACGTAAGGGCGAGGAAGCCGATCGTCCCATTGCCATCAGGGGATTGAGCACAGAGGCAACACAGGCAACCTGTAAGGGTTCTGGTAGTTCCTGAAGCAGTCCAACCGCATAGCAGGCTGTTAAATCCAGAATTCGATCGCCGATCGCCACGCCAATGTGCGGTGGTTCAGCACTGCCCGGACGTTGGAACACGCCAAACGGTAAATTTTGAATGGGAAAATCTGTGTCTGCCTGGTTTGCCGATTCAACCCAGCTTCGCAAATGGACATCGTGGGTGGCATCAATGGAACAAGTCATAGGAGGTTCAGGGAATGAAGATCATCGATCGGCTCCTGAAAGGAACACGACCCAAAGGAACGGAAAAACTGACGTGAGCGGATCACTTCATCTAGGGAAAGGGAGCGATCGCGCCAACGAATTTCTGCGTCGGTGAATTGAAAAGAGGCGATCGAGGTTTCCTCCAGAATGGCGATGCCTTCATCGTGGGTTAAAGTTTGCTGATGGGCAAAGGCGGACAAGATGGCCACATTCAGAAATCCGTGCATGGTGGTGCTGGCACTGTCTGCTTGATAGGTTAAACGGTGCTTGCCTCGGAGGGGATGATGCAATCCGGCGGTGGCTTTGAAGGGAATTTTAGCTTCAGCCAAAGCCAGAATCCGCTCACAGAGTTGGGTACTGTCGGGAAAGGCTTCAGGCGTAATACCTCCCGTCCGCAGCTTGGCGGCTGCATCTGTTTGTTGCAAAACCTTGAAATAAGAATCTAACTCGGCATCAAATGGGATTTCAAAAAACGAGGTGACTTGCTTCGGCAACTGCGAACATACTTTCTGAATTTCAGCGGGGGAAAGCGGAGCCACTTCTAAGGTGCTGAGGGCGATCGGTTTACTAGTTTTTTTCAAGTGAGAGCCTGCCGTGAAGGATTGAAGCTGCTCTAATTCAGTTGCCCAATTTTTGGAAAGAATCACGCTGAGGGATAAGGGTTGGGTTGAATCCTTTGCTTGAGAATCTGCCAGAAAGTTCACTAGCTCAGCTAAACGAGAAGCTGGCAACACAAACCGATCGAGCATCCAGTAATGGGGCGAAGTTTGGGCGCGATCGTATTTTTTTATTGCTTCAGGCAGGCTTAATTGGGCAGGAGGAAAGAGTCCAGCATAATCCACGATCGACGAGAGAAGAGGTTTAAGTGAGGTCAATGGTTGTGTACCTCCTGCAATCTTGGGCTTATCAAGATTTTGTCTTACTTACATCTTGGCTTCGTTCTGCGATCGCCCGCGAATGAATTGCGGGCCACATCGAAAAAGTCTGATCAATCAGACTGAAAAATCGTTTTAGCAAGCTTCTGGTCTTTGGTGAGCATGCCCTCTACAATAGCTGATCAAATTGGGCTGGAGAATTAGTCCATTTGAATGGACTTCACCCCATAGCCCGCAATTCATTTGCGGGTGCTTCAACGAGTTGGAAAACAACGTAAAATTTACTGTTCCTAATCATCCTCCTAGCACAATGTAATGGAAGTTAAAATTTAATCCGATTAATTCTGCAATGCAGTTTTTAGCCTTCGGTGTGCAACTGCTCACCCTGCAATTCTACTCTGATGCCTCTAGCGGTAGAGAGGTGAATGTCTTGACCTCACTTAACACAATACTGGTGCGAATCTTATCGACTCCAGGTAGCTGCCGGATTTTCTTTGCCAAAAACTGCTCTAGCTGCTGAGAATTGGGAACGACCACCTTCAACAGATAGTCAAACTCCCCCGTTAAATGGTGACATTCCAGCACCTCCGGCAAATCCTTAACTCGTTCACAAAACAATCCCACACATTCCGGTTGCTGGTGCGAGAGCGTCACCTGGGTAAAGCACAACAAATCTAACCCCAGTGCCTCCCGGTTTACCAGCGTCACGTATCCTTCAATAAAGCCGTTTGCCTCCAGCCGTTTGAGCCGCTTTTGCAAACCCGGTGGCGAAAGGTTGAGTTGACGGGCTAATTCTGCGCTGCTGATGCGGCTGTTTTGCTGGAGTAGTCGCAGGAGGAGCCGATCTTTGTCGTCAAGTAGTTTAAGTTGCTCCGTTGGTTTGGGCATGGGTTGGGAGATAGTTTAAGCGATTTCTTTCGGTGGGTACATGAAGCAAGCAAATTTTATCAGTAGCTTAGGGTTAGAAATCAATAATAGGAATCAATAACCTGTGCGATGGCTTTGCTTGGTTGGCTGGGCGGGCAAGATGCTTACCCCACAAGAGTTATAGATGATTTGACTGGGTTGACTGGGCGGGCAAGATGCCTACCCCACAAGAGTTGCAGATCAAATTTTCTTTCCTTAGTAAAACACGCCTACTGAGTCAAGCTTATAAGTTAACGATTCTTACCAGACAAGTCCAGGAAGTTAAAACTATAATCTAATTATGGCTTCTCAGTTTAGTTTGTTAACTGCTCTGAGAAGCCTCAGGAAATCCCTTAAACAGTTGGTACAACACAGTTAACGCTTCAAGTCCAATTGTTGCAACGACATTTTTGTTTACAAACTTTTACCAATTGATCTTGAGTTGCAACGGTTGGGTTTAGCTCACCGTTTCAGCAAATTTTAATTTCGCAAAATATTTCCTCTAGCTAGGAGGAGTTAATGGCTGATTTTTTTCCGATTCTTTGCTTCGACCACCTTGAGTTTTATGTGGGTAATGCAAGGCAGGCAGCAGGATTTTATCAAGCATTTTTTGGATTTACCAATACAGCCCATCGAGGGTTAGAAACGGGTAGTCGCAAAGTTGCTTCTTATCTAATGGAGCAAGGCGATATCCGCTTTGTTTTAAGTACGGCATTGAGTTCTGATCATCCGATCGCCCAACAGGTGCTCAAACACGGAGATCATGTTGCGGTGATTGGGCTAGAAGTCCCTGATGCGGTGGATGCTTATAAACAAGTGACGGCAAGGGGAGCGATCGGAGCTATTCCGCCGACTGTGGTTGAGGATGAATTTGGAATTCTTCGCTATGCCGCAATTCATGCCTATGGAGATGTTTTAATTCGGTTCGTCGATCGCAGTCATTACAGGGGAATTTTTGCTCCTGAATTTCAACCTGTGCCGACAATTAACCCTTCTCGTTCTCGTTCATTAGAGGATTCAAGTCAAAGCGATCGCAGTGCAGGTTTGCAAACCATTGATCATATTGTTGCCAATGTTGAGTTAGGAGCAATGGATCAGTGGGTGAAGTTTTTTGCTGATACGATGGGGTTTGAATTGCTGGTTCATTTTGATGAAAAGGCGATATCTACTGAGTATTCTGCCTTGATGTCTAAAGTGGTGCAGGATGGTTCTAAAAAAATTAAATTACCCATTAACGAACCCGCTCCAGGCAAACGAATATCCCAGATTCAGGAATATCTGGACTTTCATGAGGGTGCAGGAATTCAGCATATTGCCTGTTCCACTCAAAACATCATTGAGACGGTCAAAAAATTGCGGCAGGCTGGAGTGGAGTTTCTGCACGTCCCCATGACCTACTATGAGGATTTAGAAGCGCGAGTTGGCAAAATTAAGGAACCGATCGCCTGTTTGGCAGAGCTGGGAATTTTAGTCGATCGAGATCAGGATGGTTATTTGCTGCAAATCTTTACCCAACCCGTTGAAGATCGTCCTACTTTATTCTTTGAAATCATTGAACGGCACGGTGCTCAGAGCTTTGGCGAAGGTAACTTTAAATCTTTATTTGAGGCGATCGAACGAGAACAAGCTCTCCGAGGCAACCTCTAACCCGTAGGGTGGGCACTGTCCACTGTGCCTGAGAATCGTGGATAAAATGACTTGCAGATCATTCTACTTTAATGACTGGGCGGGCAAGATGCCCACCCCACAAGAGTTTCAAGTTATTCAATCTTTATTCCTAAGCTAGCACCTTAATCTGTAAATCTTGAGCCAGCACCATTGACCTGTAAATCTTATTCTCAATAAAGGAAGCGGACTGGATGAGGTCAAACCATGACGTATTACTACCGTTTAGGCACAGTTCCCCCCAAGCGACACACGCAGTTTCGTCAGTCAGACGGTTCGCTGTATCACGAAGAACTGATGGGAATCCATGGCTTTTCGGGCATTCAGTCTTTGCTGTATCATTTGTATCCGCCTACGCAGGTGCATAAGATTTTTTTGGAACAGACGATCGCACTAGAATTTGAAGATTTTGGACATCTACGGCATCGTCATTTGCGAACGCATCTAATTACCCGTAGTGAAGATGCGATTACATCCAGAATTCCGTTAATGGCGAATGCAGATGTGTGTATTTCAGTGGCGCGACCCACGGAGGAAATGTCCTACTGGTATCGGTTTGCCCACGGGGATGAAGTGATTTTTATTCATGAGGGCAGCGGTGTATTAGAGAGCCAGTACGGAATCTTGCCCTACCGTCCGGGAGATTATGTTGTGATTCCTACCGGGGTGATGTGGCGAATCGTGCCGGATGCGGATAGTCCCCAGCGAATGTTAATCATTGAAGCCCAGGGACACATTGAACCGCCCGATCGCTATCTGAATCGCTATGGGCAATTTCTGGAACATTCCCCTTACAACGAACGAGATCTGCATCCGCCGGAAAGATTAATTCCCCATGATGAGATGGGTGAGTTTGAAGTGCGGATCAAAGCTCGCGATCGCATTACCACCTACGTCTATCAGCATCACCCCCTGGATGTAGTGGGTTGGGATGGCTATCTTTATCCCTACACGTTTAATATTGCCGACTTTGAGCCGATTACGGGACGAATTCACCAACCCCCTCCCGTGCATCAAACCTTTGCCGCTCCTGGATTTGTGATTTGTTCTTTTGTGCCGCGCTTATTTGACTATCATCCCCTCGCCATTCCTGCCCCCTACAACCATTCCAATGTCGATTCCGATGAGGTTCTCTATTATGTTGAAGGCAACTTCATGTCGCGAAAAGGCATCGAGCGATCGTCCATCACGGTTCATCCGAATGGCATTCCCCACGGACCCCATCCAGGTATGTACGAAGGGTCGATCGGCAAGGAAAGTACAGATGAGCTGGCGGTAATGATTGATACGTTTCGCCCTCTAAGATTTACCCGACAGGTGGTGGAATTGGAGGATCAAAAATATTCCTATAGTTGGAGTAATTAGGCATTAAGGCTTAAATTTAGTGTTACGAGGTATCGTCCTATGCGTTCAGTTTTAACGAAATCTACCCATCACCTCACTGTTTCTCCCCGAATTCAGAATCGTTTACAAAAGGAAGAGCTAACTCAGCAGCAAGTTGATGATTTTCAGGATTTCCTCAATCAGGTCGATCGAGAGTTTTTCCAGCATCGCGTAATTACAAATAATGAATACACCCAATGGTTTCAGAACGGTACTGCAACCGATGACCAATTACGGTATTTCATTCGTCAATTCTCAGTTTTCTCCAATCAATTTTTAGTGGCAGCACTGCTAAAAGTGATTAATTCCCCGACACTCCAGCAATCGCGGGCTAGCCGAGAAATTTTGCTAAACGAATTAGGCGTAATCTACCGGAAATTGGATGGCACAACAGAGTCAAAACCCACCAGAACTGAAGCCGAAAAAGACCGGGAAGGCGATCCAGAATTTGTCAGTACGGAAGGGACAGTGGATGGTGGAATTTGCCGCTTCCGAGCAGCCCATTTTGAATGGTTAACTGCGGTGGCGGAAGGGTTAGATTTGCACTACGAAGAGATTGGCAAACGGAAGCATGGTAGCCCCAGTACGCTGCATTTTTGCGATGAGTTACAACGGCTATATGGCAGTGATGATCCTAACATTGCAGAGGGAGCCAGTTTTGCAGTAGAGAATTGGGCAGCGGCAGGCTTCTGGCAAGAATTAGAGGACGGACTCACCCACATCAAACAAACCCGGCACCCTCACCTGCGGCTCGCCTTTTTCACCTGGCACAACCGGGTAGAGGCACAACACGCGGGACATACCTTAGAGGAATTGGAAGAAGTCTACTTCAAACCTGGATTCGATCGCGCCAAATTCATCCAGGGTGGGAAGGAAATTTTGGATGCGATCGCCGTCTTCTGGGATGGGTTGGGGAGTGAGGAGTAAGGAGTGAGGAGTGGGGAGTCAGGAGTCAGGAGTCAGGCGAATTTCCGTAGCGCAGGCATCTTGCCTGCCTGTGAGGAAGTAGGGAGTAAAGCGCAGCATGGGTAGGCGAGTGTTGTTAGAGCAACTGATTCAGTGTGGAGTGGAGCGGAATAGGGCGATCGAGTTATTGCCGCAGATAAATCCGTGGTTGGATAAATTTCTTCCTGTTGATTGTTGGCAACATTTCAGCCAAAAATTAATAAAACCAACTGATCCATTTGCGCTACATGAACTGCTGTACAAAATCACCTTTGCTGATGGAGGCATTCACCCGGAATATTCGCCTGCCTGGTTTCCAACGGATGAACAGATTCAAGCAACAAACATTGCCGGATTAATGCGGGATTTAGGGATTCGTTCCTATGCCGAACTCCATGCCTGGTCAGTGTGCGATCGCCTCTCGTTCTGGGAAACCATGATTCAGCGGCTTGGGATTCGGTTTCAGAAACCCTACACCCAACTGGTTGATTTATCAAAAGGGATTGAATTTCCCCAATGGTGCGTGGATGCTCAACTGAATAT
>PVWD01000323.1 GCA_003003615.1 filamentous cyanobacterium CCP2
GGGCGGTGGTGGTGGTTTTGCCGTTGGTGCCAGTGATGCCAACCCAAGGGAGATGCCGGAGAGTTTGCCAGGCCAGTTCAGTTTCGCCGATCGTTTCAATGCCTAATTCCCTGGCCTTTAGTAGGGCTGGACTGTCCCACGGCACACCTGGACTGACGACAATTCGCTGAATTTTCCCTGCATCTGGCTCCAGGATATGTCCCAGCTTGACCTGAATTCCTTCGGCACCAAGGGTTTGCTGAATTTGCCGCAGGGCTTGCGAGTCCCCTCGATCGCTGACTGTCACCTGCCAGCCTTGACGGTTAAGCAGTTGGGCAGCAGCAATTCCTGATTTTCCCAGACCAATGACGTAAGCGTTCGGCATACCGAAAGATGGTTAGATTTGATAACTCTTGTGGGATGGGCATCTTGCCCGTCCATTGCTTACTCGTTCCCGCCAGCATCCCAGTGTAGCCTAGCTTTTGACGATCGCCCCAAAATCTGCCAAGACGCGGGCGTGGTTTCGCAGGAGTCCCAGCAAGTTCAAGCGATTCCGCCGGATATTGGGGTCTTCGTCCATGACTAAAACGCTATTCTCGCCATCAAAGAAATTGCTGACCACCGGGGCAATTTCTGTCAGGGCATTCACCAGGTTTTGGTAATTTCGATCGGCTTGAGCCGCTTGCGTTTTTGGAACAAGTTGCGCCAGGGCATCGTAGAATGCTTGCTCTGAAGGGCTTTGAAACAGGTGGGGTTCCACCAAAGAGCCTGGATCGAGCGAGGCGGTGTTCAAATCTCCTTGGGCGGCCAATCGAGCCGATCGGTTAATGGTTTCGTAGATGGCATCGAGCATTTTGTTATGGCGAATCGACTGGAGGAAAAGGGCCCGATCGCGCACATCCAGCAAATCCTGCAAGGCTCTTTCTGCATATTCCCGATCGCTCACCGCTTCATCAGATTCCGCCCCTAACACAGCATTTACCAGGTCATAATCAACTTCTCGATCTTCCTGAAGCTGGGTGCGAATGCGTTGTAAAAAGAAGGCTTGGAGTTGTCCGAGTAAAGCTGGATTCTTCACCTCGGCGTGCGTTGCCATAAAATCAGAAACCACTCGCTGGAGCAGGGCATCCAAATTCAAGGGCAGATTGGCGATCCAGGTAATGTTGACGATTGCATTGGCAGCCCGCCGCAGGGCAAAGGGGTCAGAAGAGCCAGAAGGCAGCATTCCCAGGCTAAAAATTCCCACCAGCGTATCCAGGCGATCCGCGATGCCAACGACCTGACCTATCAACGTTTGAGGAAAATGATCCTGCGCTCCGCGTGGTAGATAATGCTCAAAAATGGCAGTGGCAACCGCAGGTGGCTCTCCTGCACTGAGGGCATACTTTTCCCCCATTACCCCTTGCAGTTCGGGAAATTCGCCGACCATCTGCGTCACCAGATCTGCCTTACACAGGAGGGCGGCCCGCTGAATCGTGGTGCGATCGGCTTCACTCACCTGGAGTTGATCGGCAATGAGATTGGCAATGCTGACAATGCGATCGACCTTTTGCCGCACAGAACCCAGGTCTTCCTGGAAGGTCACGGTTTCCAACCGGGGTAAGTAATCTTCCAAACCTTGTTTACGATCGACATCAAAAAAATATTTGCCGTCCGACAACCGGGCCCGAATGACCCGCTCATTCCCCGCCGCAATAATATCTGCCTTAGCGGGATCGCCATTGGAAACGGTAATGAAATAGGGTAAAAGCTCCGTCGAACCTGCCGCCTTCAAGACGGGAAAGTATCGCTGGTGGCTTTCCATTTCTGTAATAATGACCTCTGCCGGAAGCTCCAAAAACGCTGGATCAAATTTGCCGATGACTGCGTTGGGCGATTCCACTAAATCTGTGACTTCTGCAAGTAGCTCTGGTGAAATGGCAGCCACGCCCCCCACTGATTTAGCAACGGTTTGCGCTTGCGACTCAATTTGCGATCGACGCTCCGCCGGATCAACTTCGATCGCCCCTTGCCGGAGACAAGCCACATAATCTGAAGCGGTGGGAATGGTGATAGGGGCAGGATGCAGGACTCGGTGCCCCCGTGTGATTCGATCGCTTGTGAAATGTTCTGAGCCGTTTTCAATCGCAATGGGCAACACCGCATCATCCAACAGCGTCACCAACCACCGAATCGGACGGGAAAACCGCAAATCGCCATCGCCCCAACGCATGAACCGTTTGCCTTCTAGCCCAAAAATCCACTCCGGTACAAGTTCTGTCAGCAGGTCAGCCACCAAACGACCCGGAATATTCTGCCGCACAAATACAAACTCGCCTTTGTCGGTGCTGCGAACTTCAAAATCTTCAATGCTGACCCCCCGCGATCGGGCAAACCCTTCAGCCGCCTTGGTGGGCTTTCCGTTTTTGAAGGCTGCTTGCGCTGAGGGGCCTTTGATTTCTTCCTGGCGATCGGGCTGTTTCTCTGGCAACCCCTGAATCAGCACTGCCAGCCGACGCGGAGTCCCGTAAAGCTGAATGGATTCAACGGTCAGAAATGCTTCAGACAAGCGAGCTGGAATGCGCGTTTTCCATTGCTCCAATGCGCTACTCACAAAACTTGCCGGTAATTCTTCTGTCCCAACTTCCAACAAAAACGTTGCCATACTCACCGTTTCAACCTTTTGCCTGTACGGGTTTGTCCACCGTCGCACCTCATTTTGATTCTGAGGATTTTCTCATCACCAAATGGCGATTCTACTCCATATCACCGCGCCACACCAACTTCAACAGTTTACCTTGCAGTGCAAAGATTGAGCAGATGAAGCAATCAAACGACCACCAAGCATTTGCTCAAGAAATTTAGCAGTTTTGCCATGCCTGAAATAAATGCCGTTCCTACGACTGAAATCGATAGGGAAATTCAACTTTCTGCTTTATTATTTATACATAGAAAATTTGAGTATAGTTTGATTTGATTTTGGTTTGGTCGATAACCAGCCCCGCTTGGATGGGAACACTCAGTAGGACAAGCAACGGGCTAATTCAATTCATTAATCAATTCACTGAACGGCTGTTGATGACATGGTTAGGTTATGAACAAATATAAACTTTGGGCAGGGATGGTGTTAGGAGTTTGGCTGCTTTTACCGGGCAGACCTGCCTCTGCTTTACCCGGTCAAACCGTTGAAGAGGTTGCCGCCTGGATTCAAGCCCATCCCACGCTTCAGCCTGCAAGCGGTGAAACCCTCCTTGTCCGCAAAACCGATACGCCGGCCCGTCGGTTTAGCTTTGAAGCAGTGACCCTGGCCCCCGGACGAGCCGAACAAGGGATTGGCGGTATCATCCGCATGGAGCAGATGCAGCTATTCGATCGCATTAATGGAGTCAGCCGAGGTCGCCTGGAAAACTCCCTCCAGGTGATTTATGATGCCGATATCTTTGAAGATTATCAACGCGCCAGGGTCGTTTACCGCTATCCCACGCCTGAAACCTTCAACGCAGCCCAAAACCAACGCAGCCCCCTTTTGGCATCGCTCCGGGGTGAAGTTCGTCAGGGCGATCGGTTTGCCTATTGGTTAGAAATTGCCCAGACTGAGGATGACACAGCCTACAGTGGACAAATTACCGTTTTCTTGGTTGAAGATATTGAAAAGCTAGTGCAAGAGTTGCAAAGCCGGTAAAAAGCAGGGTAAGGGTCAGCCAACTCAATGCTTTACAAACTCTTTACTCGCTTCCGGTGTGGAAATTTAGAGTTGATGGTTAATAACTGAAATAGCCCCTTCAAACCATCGATCGACAGCAGTCAAAAATAAGATTAGGACGAGTTGTGTCTTCCATGCTAATTCGCTGGCAACTTCATTCGCTCTAATTGTCCTTTTTCAAATCTTATTTTTTACTACTTTTGCTCCTTTTATCATCCTAGGCTGATCGTTTGGTGTTCATTGTCTAAGCAAATTTTCGCTCGTTTTGGTTTCTTTTGCGTGTCTTATCTGCCCCCACCTGACGTTAATTGAGGGCTATTCTCCTATGACTCATCCAATTAGTGCGATCGTTCCCTTTGTTGATTTTGCCTGGCAACATGAACCGATTCAAACTCAGTTAGAGCAAGCGATTCAGGCAGTTGTTCAACGCGGTGATTATGTCCTAGGACAGGATTTAGCTGAATTTGAGCAGCAGTTTGCCCATGCCTCTGGGACATCTTATGGCATAGGGGTTGCTTGTGGTACGGACGCGCTGGCCTTAGGGTTACAGGCTTGTGGTATTGGTGAAGGGGATGAAGTGATTCTGCCAGCCAATACCTTTGTAGCAACGCTAATTGGCGTATTGCGTGCCGGAGCAACACCTGTTTTGGTGGACTGCGATCCCCAAACTGCATTAATTGACCTGTCTGCCGCTGAACGAGCCATTACTCCCAAAACCCGTGCCATGATTCCGGTGCATCTTTATGGGCAAATGGTGTCACCCACCCAACTGTTGGCATTATCTGAAACCTATAATTTATTAATCTTTGAAGATGCTGCCCAAGCGCATTTGGCTGAACGGGAAGGCTATAAGGCAGGTTCGATCGGCACGGCAGCAGGATTTAGCTTTTATCCCAGCAAGAACTTAGGGGCATTTGGGGATGGCGGAATCGTTGTTACCTCGGAAGAAATTATTGCTCAAACCGTCCGATCGCTTCGTAACTATGGAGCCACTCGCAAATACTTTCATACAGACTATGGCACCAATAGCCGACTGGATACCCTACAGGCGGCCGTTCTCAAAACCAAATTACCTCACCTGCCCAAGTGGAATGCTGATCGCTATCGTGTTGCCCAATCCTACGACAGGCTGCTGGAACCGCTTGCAGAATATGGCATTTTCCCCCTTGAAAATCATTGCGGGGCGGGGCATGTTTACCATCTTTATGTCGTTCGAGTGACCGAACTTTGTCCAGTCGATCGCCTTGCCTTGCAGACGGGCTTGATGGAAATGGGCATCCAGACGGGAATTCATTATCCCATTCCCTGCCATCTCCAACCTGCCTTCCGACATCTCGGCTACCGAGTCGGCGACTTTCCTTACGCTGAAGCCCTCTGCGAAGAAATTTTGTCGTTGCCCATGTATCCTGGCCTCGCTGAGGAACAAATTCATCGGGTTGTGTTTGCCATCCAAACACTCATCAAAGCATCGGCTGGACTTGGCTATCCTCAAGCGATCGACGCTGCCTGATTTACCTGAACATTCACCTCTCTGTTGCATTGCATGATCCTTGGGGAATTCTACAGGGGGTAGATGGGCAATCGCCATCACTATCGCCATCACTGTTGTTCATGCCGTTTTGCTATTTCCCCTGATCATGCAGATTCCGCTCAAACGGTTTTTTCAATTCGATCACCACTTTTCCCAATTGCTCATCCTGGGGCTATTTCTCCTCTTGTATGGGCCGTTGTTGCTGCACTGGAGTGACGGCTGGCTCAGCAAAAGTATCAGCATTGAGCATGAATATTTCAGTCATGGGCTGCTCGGCCTACCCTTTGCAGCTTATCTTTGCTGGATGAACCGCCAACGCTGGCAGAAAATCCCCGATCTCGTTTCCTGGCAAGAATCGATCGTCGGACTGGTGCTGCTGTTGACCGGGCTTTTCTTCTACCTTGGCAACCTGAATGACTTAATCAACCTGTCTTTGCCGATCGGGTTGGCAGGGGTATGCCTCTGGCTGAAAGGACTGTCTGGCTTACGACTTCAGGCTTTTCCGCTGCTGCTGGTTTTGCTGGCCACGCCTAATTCTGTTCCCTATCTCATTGCTCCATATACCTTACCGCTTCAGCAGTTTATCGCTGGAATGGCAGGGTTTATTTTGTTGCAGTTTGGCATGGATGTGCGAGTGGAGCAAATCTATTTATTTGTCAACGATCGAATTGTGGAAGTGGCTCCGTACTGTGCTGGGTTGAAAATGCTGTTTACCAGTCTCTATGTGGGGCTGATGCTGCTTTATTGGACGGGAGTTTGGCAGAACCGGGCAAAGACAAGTCTATTCCTGACTGAAATTATTATTATCAGCGTGTCCGCCAATATCATCCGCAATACGTTGCTTACCTTCTTCCATGGCACAGGGCAAGACGCTGCCTTTGCATGGCTCCATGAGGGCTGGGGCGGAGATCTTTACTCTGCGGGAATGTTGGGGTTGCTAATTATTCTGATCCAGGGCATCGATCGTTGGCATTTCCCCCTTGAAGCAGAATCTGACGACTAATTCCCATCGCTCCTTTCCCCTCTTTACAGAATTTTGCAACTCTGAAATTCCTACTCTTCCTGTCGCCAGATCACGATACAATTTGCAATAAATGTCTGATCCCAGTGGCTAAACCCAATAGGATCAATCTAATGCAAATTCTGGTCGCGCTCTCTTGCTGAGGTTATATGAAAAAGATTTTGTCGCGTGTATTCGCTCTACTTTTGGTGGTAGTGGTTGGTTTGTCGGGCTGTTCTGCTTCCTCTGCGGGGCTGTCTGGCAACTATCGCCAAGACACTCTGACATTGATCGAAACCATCAGAGGAGCGATCGAACTTCCAGATAACTCTCCTGACAAGGCTTTTGCCCAAGCAGAGGCAAAGCAACAAATCAATGACTTTATTTCTCGCTACCGTCGAAATGGCTCTTTGCTGAAGCTCAGTTCTTTCACCACAATGCGAACGGCTTTAAATTCCTTGGCTGGTCACTACACTTCTTATCCCAATCGTCCGGTTCCTGAGAAGCTCAAAGTCCGCTTGGAGCAAGAGTTAAAGCAGGTTGAGGCGGCCCTGCGACGCGAAGCTTAGTTCTTTTACATCTATCAACCTTGTGAAGGGCGCATCGATCGCGTCCTTTTTTGTCTTTTCCGTTCCATTACATTGTTTTGCATCCTCACCTATCTCATCAAAATTCTTGGAAGAATGGAGTCATTAAAAACCCAGGAGTTTAGCTATGACTGGTAAACGTCTTTTAATGTTAGTGGGCGATTTTGTTGAAGACTATGAAGTGATGGTTCCCTTCCAGGCTCTACAAATGGTGGGACATACAGTTCATGCAGCTTGCCCCAACAAAAACGCAGGTGATACGGTGCGGACAGCAGTTCATGACTTTGAAGGCGATCAAACC
>PVWD01000068.1 GCA_003003615.1 filamentous cyanobacterium CCP2
GGAGCCAGCCATCTGTACTAAATCTCGATACTTTTTCTCACTTTGTTCAATCGCTGCTGCTGCCCGTTTGCGCTCAGTAATGTCAGTGGATACACCAATAAAGCCAATCAGGTGCTGTTGTTCATCATAAATGGGAGATTCTGTGGTGATGATATGAACTAATGCACCATCCTTTCGTTGAATTTCAAATTCACCTGACCACACCTTTTCTAGCTGTAACTGGGCTAAGATTTCTCCCCCTTTCTGCTTCCAAAACTCAGAAGCAAGCAGCTCGACAACATGCTGCCCGATCGCCTCTATTGCAGACCAGCCATATAGCGTTTCCGCCCCTCGATTCCAGTAGGTAATATACCCAGAGGTATCCGTCGCAACGACTGCTTGCTCTACCGCATCTAGCAAACAGGCTTGAAAGCGCAATTGCTGTTCCGTGTGCTTATGATCGGTAATGTCGATCGCCGTTCCTAAAAGAAGTTTGGGTCTGCCATCAGGAGTTCTTTCAAAAACAGTATCCAAACTGCGAAGCCATCGCCATTGACCATTGCTGTGACGCATCCGGTATTCAAATTCCAGCACTTCCCCATCAGGCATTTCCATGATGCACTGGTAATTTTGATCAAATGCAGCGAAATCATCCGGATGCATAAGGGTCTGCATTACCTGATTGCCCATCGCCTGAGTTGCTTCAGAGGTATAGCCTAAAGCCTGTTCAACTCTGCGGTTAACATATACATTTTTATATTCATGCAGATCGTATAAATACAGTAGATTGGGGCTAAAATCTGCAATGCTCTGAATGAAACGCTGGTTTGCACGTAGTTCTTCTTCGATGCATTTTCGATCGGTGATATCAATCTGTAAACCAAGCATTTTCACAGGTTTGCCCAGTTCGTTGTAAAAGATTTTTCCAATATCAGTGACCCAGCGAACGGATTGATCAGGATGGACTACACGATATTCTAACTCAAGCTTATGTTCCCCTTGCATCGCCTGCTCTAGCCTTTGACAAATGGGTTCGCGATCGTCTGGATAGAGCGATTTGACCCAGTTCTCATGGCTGGCTTCATCTCGATCAGGATTGTATCCCATTAGATAAAAGCATTCATTCGACCAGTTGGAGTGATCTGATTCAATTATCCATTCCCAGGTTCCCGCCTCAGCCACTTCCAGAGATAACGATAAGCGTTGTTCACTCAGTTTTAATTTCTCTTCTGCCTGCTTGCATTCAGTGATGTCTTCAGTAATTCCAATAAAGCGCAATGGTTGCCCAGTCGCATCTTTGATCAAAGAAAGCACTGCCTTGATCCAGCGAATTGACCCATCCGATCGCACAATTCGATATTCTCGTGTCGCAGGATTGCCGTGAAACTGTTGCTCAAGGGATTGAGTCAGCGAAGGCAAATCATCAGGATGCACTGCCTCCAGCCAAGAGTTTGGGTCTGCATATAAACTTTCGCAAGAGCGTTCCCACAGTGTCTCATACGCCGGACTGACATAAAGGAACTGCTGCGTTCGGGCGCAGCGAATGAAAAACGCCTGGCTCACTGTTTTGGCGATCTCCTGGAAGCGTTCTTCACTCTTGCGGAGTGCAGATTCCATTTGATGGCGATCGGTAATATCTCGGACGATAATTAGAACTTCATCTTCACCACTAGGCGTAATTTGCGCTTCTTGATATCGTTGCTCACCGTCAACTTCTAATTCAAATTCGTAGGTTTGGGTGTGTTGGGTTTGCAATGCTAGCTCAATGTAGTGCATTCGCTGATGGGCAAAATCGGCTGGCATCACATCAAAAATGGTTTTACCGTAGAGGTTTGGGGCGGGGGTAAAGCTCTTGAACGCTTTGGCAGGTAAAAAATCCAGGTAACCGCCATCCCGTGTCATCCGAATTAGCAAATTTGGAAAGACTTCCCACAGGAATTGATTTGCCAATTCAGCTTGCCGCAATACTTTCTTAGTAGACGATCGGGCTGGTAAGGGGAGAAGAGCAGATAAATGCACCTCTTTAGTAGGCGAGGTTTCTAGAACATCGACTAGCGAAACGGCCCCAACAAACTGCCCCTGATCGTTTACCACAGGCAGGCAAGAAGGGGAATGCTGCCGCAGATGTTGCCAAGCCGATCGCCGTACTGCATGGGAATCTGCCACATCTGAAGTTAATAACGTTACTGGCGGTGCAGACATCACCTGGGAAATTGTCAATTCTGTAAGCGGTGTGCCAGAGACGATCGCCCGAATCAAATCTTGTGCTGTAAAAACCCCAACTAAATACTGATTTTCCACAACGACTGCATCACTGACTTGAACTTGGTTCATTTGCTCGATCGCACTGAATACAGTAGCGTTTGGGGCAAGCATCAAAGGAGGGGGCTGAATCGGCAGCATGGGAAAGGGTGGTTAAAATTTTGATCGTTAGAAGGGACTGGTTGAGCAATCTCATCATTACTCAAGATGGAAATAGGTGTGCTAATCTTTATCCCTTATTTATCTTCTATTTATCTGCCAATTATCCCTTCGCCATCCTCTCCCCTGATATCCATACTGAAGGCGATCGGGATGTAAAATTTCCGCTAAGATTTCTAAAGAATCGACTAAGCGCGGCCCCGGACGATTGAAGTAATGGTTGCCGTCTGTGATGTAAACCTGTCCCGTTTGAACGGCTTGTAGCATTTTCCATTGGGGCTGCTGAGCTAAATGATCTAAATCCTGCTGAGTTCGATCGAGTCCATATCCACAAGGCATGAGGATGATCACTTCTGGGTTGGCCGCCACCAATTCCTCCCACTGCAACCAGGGAGAATGCTGACCGATCGTGCCAAACAAAGATTTTCCACCCGCCATCTGCACCAATTCTGGAATCCAGTTTCCGGCTGCCATCAAAGGATCTGCCCATTCAATGCAGGCCACCGTTGGGCGATCGGCTTCTGCAATGGACTGTGTAACCTGGATGCAGGCTTCCACTCGCTGCTGAAGCTGGGAAAGCGGAGCTTCCACCGTTACCCCAAGCACCTGCCCCACCCGCTCAATATCTGCCCAAACGTCTGCTAATGTGTTGGGCTGCAAGGAAATAATCTGGGGTTGGGTGGGCATCAGCGTGGCAACGGCTTGTTCAACATCGGCAAGGCTAACGGCACAAACTTCGCACTGGGCCTGCGTCAAAATGTGGGTGGGTTGAAGTTGGGACAAAATATCCGTCTTCACCTCGTATACGCTCAAGGCGGTTTGCAGAAGATGGGTTACGCGATCGTGAATTTCTAAACTGGTTCCTTCGGGGTTAAATTTGGGGGCGGTACAAATGGGAAGGGCTTGCACCTGTGGCGGATAGTCGCATTCATGGGATCGGGCCAGCAGGCGATCGGTTAAACCCAGCAGAGCAACAATTTCTGTGGCACTGGGAATCAGCGAAATGATGTTTAAATGGTCATCATGAGTCACAATTGGTTCTCCCTAAAGCCCTAACGTCCCTAGCTTAGCGAGTTTCTAATGGGGGCATTCCGTCTGCTGAAGTTGGACAGGTCAGATGCCCATCCCACAAAAAGTTTGGGAAAGTTGTACATGAGTCCCTCCTGAGCGACGATATCGAGATTTTGCATGGAACCTACCAGTCTATTTTGCATCAAGAAATATTGTTGGTTCAATTTTCACATTGCAAGAAATGGGTTAAGACGAGGAGAAATCAGGAATGAATCCTGGAAAATGAGAAGTCTAGGCTTAGGGAACCTGTTACAGCAAACAATTTAAGGGAGAAATTATGCACCACAGTTACCTGGATGCGGCTCGGCAAGGAGAAAACCGTTGGTGGCGATATGTTTTTGGGGTACTCATTGCCCAGTTTTGCTTTCAGTTTGTGGGCATTTTTGCGGTTTTGGTTCTCATTTATGGGCTAACGATGGTTCTCCCGGCAACCAGCCTGGAGTCTATTCCTCAGTCGATCGCCGCTTATGTTGTGGTCAATTTTCCCTTTATTTTTTTGGCTTTAGGAACGGCTTTGGTTGTGGAGTGGCTGCATCATCGTCCCGCGCGATCGTTAATTAGTGCAGACACTTCCATTCGATTTCAGCGATTTTGGGCAGGATTTTGGGTGTGGTTTCTAATGCTGGCCGTTTCCCAGGTAGTGTTTTATTGGCTGAATCCAGATTCCTATCAGTTTACCTTGGAGCCATTGCGCTGGCTTTTGTTTGTTCCCCTTGCCCTCCTGCTCACGCCCATTCAAACGGCGGCCGAAGAATTGTTCTTTCGCGGCTACCTCCTGCAAGGGTTAGGGCTAATTAATCGCCATCCCCTGTTTTTAGTTGGCATCTCCAGCTTCTTGTTTGTCTTGCCTCATTTGGGCAATCCTGAAATTCAGCGAGGAGCCGTGTGGGTGGGGTTGGGCTATTGGGTGTGGGGCGTGTTTTTTGCAGCGATCACCCTGAAGGACGATCGCCTAGAACTGGCCATGGGGAGCCACGCCGCCAATAATTTGTTTGCTGCACTGTTCATCAACTCCACTGATTCGGTGCTGCCTTCGCCTGCCGTCTGGACGGTGGAACCGGGAGATCCAAGGGTCAGCCTGCTATATCAGCTTGCCATCAGTGCGGGGTTCTACTACCTGTTCTTTGGGCGGCGCAAACCCGTTTCTCCTACACCCCAAAGCAATGAGGCGTAAAGCTACCGTGTAGCCCATAGGGAACGTGATGCTTTAATTTGAGGCGGGCCACGGGTTGAAGGGTTGGAGCATCCAAAATCACCAATTCCGATCGCTCCTGTTGTCCATCAAAAACCAAAGTCAACACCCACCCATCATCTTCGATCGTGCTATTGGGGCGAGGAACAAACACAGGTTCACTCACAAACCCATGCGGGGCCGCACTCCACAACAACCGATCGCCCGTTTCCCAGTCCTGCTTCAAAATTGCTTGCAAGGGGGCGTTTCCAGACGGAGCATGGGCGGCTCCCATATAGGTATAGCGATTCGGTCTACCCACGCGATCGGGATGCACCACCGGAAATTCGCAGCAGCGGGGATCAACCAATTGCGGCACAACCTGCTGGGTCTTCAGGTCAAACTGGAACCGCCACAACTGCCCTGGGTCTAATTTTTCAAACTTCACAGCGAGGTAATCTGCACCAGGTTCCACCGAGGGCAACTGAGCATAGCAAATAGAATCGACATACAGCTTGCCGTCCTGCTCAAAGGCGTTGGCATGGTGAAAAATAAAGCCTGCCTCCACCGGGATGATTTGCACGGGTTCCGATCCATGCCGAGGAATGAAGATGGCTCGACTCGGTTGATCAGAGCGTACTGTGATGCATTCCCCTGCCCCCTTCCAGCCCAGCAAATAGGGCAACGGATTAAAGGAAACGGCTGATTGGAAAAAGATGCAGTAGTTGGGCGTGATGGCAAAGTCATGGATGAAGGCAAACCCTGGAACTGCATGGGAATGTTGCCGCACCACTTTTCCAGACCCATCCAGCTCGTAGATGGTAATGCTGGTAGACAAGCCCGGTTTAATCGCAAAGTTCACCAAACAGGGGTTGCCGTCCTCCAAAGCGCAGCTTGGATCAACTCTAGGATGAGCGGCAAAGGCAGAACCAGGTTTCAAAGTGCCATCCAAATAATCCAGTCCTAGGGTTTCGAGGGTGGCTGGGTCAAGGCGATGCGGTTCGGCAGCTTCCCACAGGGCCAGCAACTTCCCGCCCCAGTAAATGACGTTTGTGTTGGCAATGTTCTTCAAGCGCGTATCCAGCAGGTTCGCCAGCCAACCGCCGACCTTCTGTGTCCCAAATACCCCCCGATACAGGATCTTGCCTGCTTCTTGCTCTTCCAGGTATCCCTGCGTTTTGACAAAGCGATTCCGGAAATGGGCACGCCCCTCCTGAAACGTAATGGCACAAACCATGCCATCCCCATCAAACGGATGCCGGACGCGCTGGCCGTTGATATCCAATAAACCGGGGCCGTTGCGGAAGAGTGTGCCGTGTAGGTCAGGCGGAATTTGCCCTTCGATGTCGTCAATCCAATAATCGTGTTCTTCCTGAAGCGATCGATAGCCTTTGCTCCATTCGTCGAGATGGTAGGAGCGGTCAGGGGAAGTGGAGGCGGGTTGATTCAGTTGAGTGCTTTGCATGGTAAAGAATTGACAGAAGGATGCGAAGGCTCATGTATACAGGCGGCAAGACCAAACCGAAATAAAGGTAGGAAATCCTCATTTCTGACTTTTGGCTGGTTCTGGGGTTTACTGGCGGCAAGTCTACTGGCTTAGATCCGTCACCAGTTCTTTGTCGATCGCCTTCTCCACATCCACCGTAGGAGTGGAGGCTGCGGGCAGGGAGGAAGGTTCTGGCGGTGAAACGGCCCCCGCTTCGGCATTGGGGAGCCAACCTACAAAGGGGAGCGGCAGGAGGGTGCTGAGGTTGGTAATTGTCACCAACAGCCAGAGGTTCTCGAAGTTGGTTTCCGTCACACCAAGCCACTGCGTCAAAAGTGCCCCTAATTCATAGGACAGCAGCCCTGCCAAGTTTGTCACAGACATCAGCAACGCAAACAGGGTCGCTTCAACCCCCGGTGGACACAGCCGCGCCGCCAGCACCAAAACGGGCATGTAGGCAATTTGGCCCATTACCGTCAAGATCAGGCTGTCACCCAGGCTAAACCAGTGGTCATCAATGCCGATCGTTCGATTAGCATGAGTCACCAGCAGGAGCGTTGTCATACCCAAAAGGGTGGAAATCACGATCGACCAGGAGAAGAAGATACGAAAGGGCACCGTCCGAAAGAATCGCTGGAATAGCCAAACTCCCAGCAATGACGCAACGCTTGTCACTAGCCTGACCCGTCCCAAAAACTCTGGCTGAAAGCCTAACTCGTTGGTGGTGAAGAAGAAAAAGGCGGAGTCCGCTGTGGGGGTAGCCTGCCACAGAAAGAGAAAGGCTGTGGGCAACCAGATAGCCTTTTGGGAAATGGCTCCTCGCAGTTGGGAGATTTGATTCCGCACGATCGACCAGTCATGGTTCCGTTCAACCCTGGATTCGATGATTAACCATGCCACAAGAGACACGATTAAAGGAAAGGTTGCCGTGATGCTGAAAACCGTGCGGTTGCTGAAGTGTTCGAGTAAAAAGCCGCTGAGATAGGCAGTGAGCAATCCTCCAACGGCAGAAGCCCCCCAACACAAAGACTGCAACGACCCCGCATCAGCAGCAGATTCTCCCCGTGCCCGTTCCACCACCAGAGAATCAACAATGACATCACTAAAGGCGATCGAAAGCGAACTGAGGGCGATCGCGGTTGTGGCGGCCCAAGCTGAGTGAACCACCGTTGCCATTGCCACCCAAGCCCCAGCCCCCAGCAAACCAGACAAAACCAGGTAAGGCCGCCGCCGATAGCCAAAAATAGGCAACCCATCCGAAATAAACCCAAAGAGGGGCTTTACCATCCACGGCAGGGCCGCAACCCCCATGAGGGCAGACACTTGAGCCGGACTTAAGCCTAAATCATCTTTCAGAAAAAAGCTGATGGCTAAGCGGGCCAGCCCCAAAATTCCTTGAACGAAGTACACCAGAAGAATTGCCATTAATTCTGGGGTGGGTTCGTTCCCGAAAAAGACTTTTTCGGTGAGGAAACGCTTGGCACTGGTAAAGCTGGGGGAAGAAATTGCCATTCAAACTCGATCGTTAAGAAATATCAACTGCTTCTTATGATACCTTTCCGCTTTGTCCTGTGCAGGATTATTCTATGCAGTAAAGTAAGTCGTGGCTGTGAAATGCCCTGCCTCACCTGAATTTTCTGATTTCAACCCCCAATGCCCAAACGCCGCCATGATGGCATCTATTTCTTGCAAGGCATGACGGTTACATTCGCCATTTTAGGGGCGGTGATGACCCTCGGTGCTGTTTTACTCGTGATACTGATTGCCCTTACCCCCGGAGAACTGGCAGAAAACTTACGGCAAGTGGGTGGCCGCACCCTGGAAGGAGATGTAATGCTGGCGGCCTTTATTCAAACGATCGTTTGGGTGTGGCTCCCTCGGCTGCGGTTTGTGTCCGCCCCACTGGGACGACGCATGATGATTACAATGGGGGCAATTACATTTGTCATGTTTGGCATGGTTCTCGTTGCTTTATTTTAATTGCTGAATTTTTAATCATTTGCTGAGCTGCCTGGAATGGACAGTTTGACCCTCCGCCAAAACTTGCTGTCTCACCTGAAACAGGTGGTGCGCGATCGTGATCCATACTTTGCTCCCACGGGGCATTTGTATGTGCGGGAATATGTGCGGGAACAACTGGCACAGTGGGGAACTGTCGAAGTGCATGAATTTGAGTTTCGGGGCGGAACCCATCAAAATTTGGTTTTGCATTTACCCGCCCAACCTGAAGCTTCAAAACGGCTGCCGATCGTGATTGGGGCGCACTACGATGCAGTTCCGGGCGTTCCTGGAGCCGATGATAATGCTAGCGGGCTGGTGGTGCTGCTAGAAATGGCCCAGGCGTTTGCCAAGGCTCCTTGCCGTCATCCTATTCAGATTGTGGCGTTTGACCTGGAAGAAATGGGTCTAATTGGCAGCAAAGCCTATGCCCAGAAGTTACATCAGCAGGGACAAAAATTACGCCTGATGCTGTCGCTGGAAATGTTGGGCTACTGCGATCACACACCGGGTTCCCAAAAATATCCCGCTGGGCTGGAGCGGTTTTATCCCGATCGCGGTGATTTCATTGGGCTAATTGGCAATGTCCCAACCCTACCCGATTTGATTCGGCTGAGCCGCCAGATGCGTACAGCGGGTAACGTTCCCTGTGAGTGGCTTCCAGCAGGCAAACAGGGCTTAATTGTCCCAGAAACTCGCCTTAGTGACCATGCACCCTTCTGGGATTTGGGCTATCGCGCCATGATGATTACTGACACCTCCTTTATGCGAAACCCTCATTACCACAGAGAAAGCGATCGGCTGGATACGCTGGATCTGGATTTTTTAACAGGAGTTTGTCAGGGATTAATTGCGGGCGTGCGATCGTTGTGATGGCTCCAACCGCCAGCCTGTAAGTTTTGCTCTGCCTGTGCTTTGGTTGATACATCGGCATTGGATGAATTCCCCGATGCACCCGCATAGCTTAAAAAGATGATTCTTTGAATTTGAGCTTTATTCAGTACAGATACAATCCTTTCAGTGGTTTTAACATTGGCACTCATATCATCGCTGCGATCGGGTTTTAGCGTTCCGGCTAAATGTACAATTGCATCCGATTGAAAGATTGCTTTCTGCGCTTTTGGTGAATTCAATCAGTCAGCGATCGTTTCTGTGGCGGGAAGATGAGCAGGCGTTTTGACAAGTGCAATTGCAGCCTGACATTTCCCTTGAAGTGAGGATAAAAGTGACTAATTTCACCGACCCAAAATCCGATCGCTAGAATGGAAATTACATAAACAAAAGGAATCTCCAAGTCTAAACTGGTTCGTTCAAACTGAATATTTGTCTCTTCCTTTTTTAGAAATTCATTCTGTAGGATGGCAAAAACAACGGCAAGGCAAGACGATGTATTTTTTCTGCAAATCGATGCCTGAGCTAGTTTGTTATGTGCAATACATAAACTGAATTCAGTATCTAACTGAGCGAACAAATTTCTCTACACTCTTTGTTAAAAGGGCATTTTAAGCTCTTTATCTATCTAATGGAGGAGTTAGAAAAGTTACAAGCTTGATTGAGTAGCTGCATAACAGCAACTTAGCAAAGTTTAATGTTTCACTTTTCTCTTTCATCCTCCATCCTTCAGCTTTTGTTAAGCCGAATCTTTTGGAGGCTCTTGGTATAATTTTGGCGAATTGATCGAGTTGGGAAAAATTGATATGGCAACCGCAGCAGTACTAGAATTCATGCAGAAAACGGCCGAGAACGAAACCTTACGGCAACAGCTAGAGTCCTTATTGGGTGTTGGAGATGGCAACATCAGCAGTGAAGCGGAGCTAGATGCAGAGGAGTCTGAAGCACTTGGAGAACGGGCCCCTTTGGTGTCAGAATTTGCGGCAAAACATGGCTATGATTTTTCTACGGATGAACTGCTCAGTGTCGTTGAGGCATTTCAAAAACATCAGGCTGGCGAAATGTCAGATGAAGACTTTGCTGACCTCATTGGAGCCGCGATCGTCGATGAAAGTACGGGAGATACTGATCCGAAAGTGGCAAACCCATTGAAGCGGTTCGGTCGATATCTATCGAAAACGTACTTGGGGTATTGATTTTTGTAATGGGTAATCGGTAATGGGTAATCGGCGATAGGTAATGAGTAATAAATTCATGCTTTTGCCGCTCAGCGATCACACATTACCTTCTACCGCATTGCCCATCCCTCTTGAATCAACAGCTTAATGAAATTCCGTTTCGCTTTGTAGGTGTGTTGGAGATGAGCAACCCACTCTTCAAAGTCCGAATAGCTATATGCCTCAGAATGCATCGTAATAATCGATAAAGCTCCCAGAACGAAGGCATTTCGCAACGCTCGCTCAAAGGGTTTGGGATTGATCGTTTGGGCATGGGCTGCGGACAGGTGCAGTCATAATCAAGTTCACCCGGTTCACCCAAAGCTGCACCCGATATTCTTCTGTGTCCGCCACCTGAAGCATGAAGATGCCATCATATTATGTTAACAATCTAACCCGCCCTTGCCGAAAATAGGCTTCACCGCGCTGAAGTATCGATCACCCGCCAACTCTAAGCCGATCGCAGGTCAGAATATCAGTAAATGGAGATGACATACGCAGATCCGGAAACCGACTGCATAGAATAGAAAAATAATAGCGGAAATTCTCCTTGCCCAGATTTCCACTTCCCACTCCCTACTCCCCACTCTCGATCGCGTACAATCAACCTTGTCTCATTTATCCAACTGAAATCAACTCACTGTTACTAACCCATGTCTCAGTCAGCACCAGCCGAAAAAATCCACCTGCCGAAGACCAGCGAATCTGAGCAACTCAAGAAGATCCGCCACACGACCTCCCATGTGATGGCAATGGCGGTACAGAAGCTATTTCCTAAGGCACAGGTGACGATCGGCCCTTGGATTGAGAATGGCTTCTACTATGACTTTGATAGCCCAGAACCATTTACCGAAAAGGATTTGAAAGCCATTAAGAAAGAAATGGCGAAGATCATTCGGCAGAAGCTGCCTGTGATTCGGGAAGAGGTGACGCGGGAAGAAGCAGAAAACCGAATTCAGGCAATCAAAGAGCCATATAAGCTAGAAATTTTGGCGGATATTAAAAGTGATCCCATTACGATCTACCACCTCGGCGAGGAATGGTGGGATCTATGTGCTGGGCCCCACCTGGAAAACACCAGCGAATTGAATCCAGATGCGATCGACTTGGAAAGCGTGGCCGGAGCCTATTGGCGGGGTGATGAAACCAAGGCCCAACTCCAGCGAATTTATGGCACTGCCTGGGAAACCCCCGAACAGCTTGCCGAATACAAACGCCGCAAGGAAGAAGCCCTCCGTCGGGATCATCGTCGTTTGGGTAAAGAACTAGGGCTATTTATTTTTGCTGATCCTGTTGGCCCAGGCTTGCCCCTTTGGACTCCTAAGGGAACTGTTTTGCGATCGACCCTGGAAGACTTCCTGAAGCAGGAGCAGTTGAAGCGAGGCTATCTTCCCGTTGTCACACCGCACATTGCCCGGATTGATTTGTTTAAAATCTCTGGTCACTGGCAAAAATATCAGGAAGATATGTTCCCGATGATGGCAGAGGATGAAGCATCTCGCTCAACTGAGCAGGGATTCGTCTTGAAGCCAATGAATTGCCCGTTTCACATTCAAATTTATAAGAGCCAGTTGCGCTCTTACCGAGAATTACCGATCCGACTGGCGGAATTTGGTACGGTCTATCGCTATGAGCAATCCGGTGAACTGGGCGGCTTAACTCGTGTGCGGGGCTTCACTGTGGATGATTCTCACCTATTCGTCATGCCGGAACAGCTAGAAACCGAATTCCTTAAGGTGGTAGACCTGATCCTGTCAGTGTTTAACAGCCTGCGGTTGAAGAACTTCAAGGCACGGTTAAGCTTCCGCGATCCAGACTCCGATAAATACATTGGCTCAGATGATGCCTGGAATAAGGCTGAAGCGGCAATTCGCAATGCAGTGGAAACGCTCGACATGGATCACTTCCTTGGCATTGGTGAAGCGGCTTTTTATGGCCCGAAGCTTGACTTCATCTTTCAGGATGCTCTAGAGCGGGAATGGCAACTGGGAACGGTTCAGGTAGACTACAACCTGCCAGAACGGTTTGAGCTAGAGTATGTGGCGGAAGGTGGAAGCCGCGAACGTCCAGTGATGATTCACCGTGCCCCTTTTGGCTCCCTGGAACGGCTCATCGGCATTTTGATCGAAGAATATGCCGGAGACTTTCCGCTCTGGTTGGCTCCAGTACAACTTCGGTTAATGTGCGTCACCGAGGAGCAAATGTCTTTTGCCATGCAAACCGCAGAAAGGATGAGGCTTCTGGGCATTCGGGTGGAAGTCGATCGCAGTGGAGAACGCTTAGGCAAGATGATCCGCAATGCCGAGAAGGAAAAGATCCCGGTGATGGCGGTAATTGGGGCGAAGGAGCTTGAAGCAAACGCCCTGAGCATTCGGACGCGGGCATCGGGTGAACTGGGGGCACTTCCAGTGGATGAAGTGATGGCAAGAATGCAGGAGGCAATTAACAACTACGCTGATTTTTAGCGAAATTTGGCGAAATTTGACCGTCGTGAGTTCCTGAAATCGCATCATGAAACTGAAAATCGTTTGCCTTAGCGGGTTGCTACTGCTCGTTTTAACGGGTTGTGGTTCCATCAATCCTTCTCAGCCGTTGGCAACCCAGCCCACCTCCGAAAGTTCCTTTACCTCTCCCCTGGCATCTGAGTCTGTTGAGGCTCCCGTTGTCACCGAGCCTGCTGCACCTTCTCCCACCAATCCTGAGCTGGTCCAAGCTCCCCACCCTAATGCTGAAACGATCGCTGAAGCACCCACCATCCAGCGAGATTATGCCCCAACCTCTCCCCTGCCCAGCACCGGACAAGTCACCCTCCGAGGCAACATTCGGAATCTGGAAACCGATCGCCTGATTGCCGAGTGTCCGCCGGATTCTGCCCCCTATGCCTTTGCCGAAAGCACCAACTACATTGTGCAGATTTGCTCAGCCGAATATGACCCCTGGATGCCTAAATATTACCTTGGCCACGCCAAAGCGGATGGTAGCGAGATCTGGCTCACCAATGAGGAGCATGAAACGGCTCGGCAACTGATTTTTGAAAATAGTGACTATACCTATATTCTCTACCGAGATGCCGACCCAAACGAAACCAATGCCTATTTAGAAGTTCATAACCCCGATGGCACAGTCTATGCTGAGGCATTGCTGTATTTTTATGAGCGCACCGATCGACCTGGGCAGTGAGGAAATCGGCTCAGTCGATCGCGCCCATCTATTCCTGAAGTTTAGCTCTTTGGCAGTGTCTTCATGAGTTTTGTCTTTATGGGTTATTTCTGCCTGCACCAGGCAACCTGCCAGCCGCGATGCTGAATCGATCGCCCCTCAACCGAACTTCCTGCATCACAGTCAAGCCGTCTAGCCAACGCCGATCCTCACTGACATGAGGAAATTTTAGCTGTGCCTCAGCCACTCCACGACCAACCATTTGCTGCCGCAAAGTTTCAAAACTGCCTGGTGCCAAAATTCGTAGGCGAGGAAGGGGAATTTGATCTCGCCGCTTAATGGCGTAAAACTTTTGCACCTCTTTCATCGTGTCGTCAAACGCCTGTAAAAACTGTTCAGGGTTTGCCAATGTAGACCCCGCAGCTAGCTCAATATTGACGAGATAGTGGGCCGGAATCGCATCGTCGGAGAGCGTAATGCAGAAGTTTTCCAGAGCCACCTCAAAGGATTGTTGCAGCCGTTTCATCACTTCAATCGCATGGGTTTCAGAGGTTTTTTCGGTGGATGACGAAATGAAGCCGCCCCGACGATGGCGGAAAATCATCAGGGGAGCCTGTCCCAAAAATCCTTCAATTTCCACTATGTCACCCAAGTCATAGCGATAAAAGCCGCTGTAGTTGGTAAACACCACTCGGTAACATTTCCCTGGCTGCACCTCCTGAGGCAGTAGAGTTTTGGGATACTCCTGATCCCACTGATCTTCGGGAATGAACTCTATAAAGGCACTTTCAAGAGCCGGAAGCACACTGTCGGTGTTGAAATCGCGGTGTACTCCAAGAACACCTTCAGCACAGGAATAGGTGCCACCAAAAATGGGCAAGCCTCCAAAGTATTCTGGAAATCGCTCAAAGTAAAAATTCGACGTGCCGCCTCGTGCTGTCACCATGAAGGATAAATCTGCCCATGCAGCTTGAGGGGTGAGTCGTCCGTGGGTGTCAAGGATACGCTGTAGCTGTTGTGCCCGTTCAGTATATGCAGACCATTGCCGATCGAATTTTACGCGCAGTTCCGGAGAAAGCTTGAGCCAGGAGGGAAGTTTTCCAGTTTTCAAAGCATGAATCAACGACTCCGCGTTCGTTTCTAAATAATTACACAGTTGCAGTGCCAGCACGGGAAATGTTGCTCCGATCACTCGTAAATCTGGATTTCTCAGCGCAAACAGTAGGCAAATATAGTACCGTGTTGCAGTGTCTGCAATTTGAAATGCCTCAAAGGGACAGGAAAATACCTGACGGGATAGCAGGTCAGTTAACCGCAAGTCGCTGGTGCTGACGGGGGCATAGGCAATGCCAGTGGGGGTGTGACCGTGGGCATTGACCGATAGAGTGAGCAGCATTTTTCCAGGGGGACGTTGGTTCCGTAGCCCTGCTTCTGTGACAAACCCCATTGCCGCACGGTTTGCCCGCAGGAGCATTCGTCGCGATCGCTTCGTTACAGGAATTAGTTTGTTCTGCCCGGTTGAGCCGCTGCTGATGTTGAAGTAAATCAAAGGATCAGACACCAAAACGTTCGGTTCGCCGTTTGCCATTCGCTCAGTGTAGGGAGCAAAGGCACTGTAGGGCTGTACAGGAACCCGTTCGCGAAACTGGTCAACGCTGCGAAGGTCAGAGAACTTATACTCGCGTCCAAAAGCAGTGTGCTGATGGGTGCGAAGGAGCGATCGCAAAAATTGTTCTTGGACGGCATCAACGTGATGGGTGTTGCGAATAAAGTCAGCTTTAAAGCGGCGGGCAACTGCCCCCAGCACAGGTAGCACTAAGTCGGTCATACCTTTACAATCGTGTCTGAAGGGGACGTTTGAAAACTATACCAGCACCTATGAAACATACCTTGTGCAAGCTGCGTGCAGAGTGAATTGAATCTGCTGTTTGTTGTCTACAACGTTCCAGGCGACTTTCAAAACTGAGCTGTTGAGGGTTTGGCATATTTGCTCTTTTCTGGCTCTCTGAACACTGAAGGATAACGGGACAATGAGCAATGGAGAGAAATCCTACCAGAGAGTTGAAATAAAGTCTATCATGCTACATTGAATCGACTAAATGTTTAACTCCCCAAGTTTGAGAACATTTCCAGCATTGTTTTCACCATTCCGATTGCTTTCCTATTACTTTATTACCCACAAAATATTATTATCCGCAAAATATCCCCGTGAAAATGCCTTATGATTCTGGCTGGCAGGACGATCACCCCCACTACGTCCTTCGCTGCACCCACTGTAATGCAGAGTATTTAATTGATTCTTTTCGCCTCCAGTGCAATGAGCAGCATGAACCCGCCCTGTTACGGGCAGAGTATCGGGCGAAAACCTTGGAGGTTAAATCCCATCTGCCAGGTGTGTTTCGCTATGTAGACTGGCTTCCAGTCAAACGCTGCCTTGATGCGCCAGGAAAGCCAATCACCTATGAAAGCAAAGGGTTGAGCCATCATTTGGGGCTAACTTATCTCTACATTAGCTTTAATGGATATTGGCCCGATCGCCAGGCTGAATTATCAACCGGGTCATTCAAAGAGCTAGAAGCAATCACCGTTCTTGCCCGCATTCCCAAGGACGAAGATCGAACATTGGTGATCATGTCCGCAGGCAATACAGGTAGAGCCTTTGCCAGCTTGTGTTCATCTCTGAATTTGCCGTTGTATCTTGTGATTCCTGAAAAAAATCTCAAGGCAATTTGGTCTCACCAACCTTTTAGCCCCTGTGTGCGGTTAATTGCCGTTCGCGATGGAGACTATTCTGATGCGATCGTGCTGGGACAGTCTATTAGCCAGATGGAGAATTTTTTTCTTGAAGGTGGAGCTGCGAATGTTGCACGACGGGATGGCATGGGTTTGCCGGTGATTGATGCCGCTGTCACCCTCGGCAAAATTCCCGATCATTACTTTCAAGCTGTGGGGTCAGGGACGGGGGGTATTGCTGCTTGGGAAGCCACGCAACGACTGCTAGGCGATGGACGATTTGGTTCCCATCGGATGAAGCTCCATCTGGCTCAAAATGAGCCATTTACCCCAATGGTCAGGGCATGGAAAGCCCGTTCACGCTGCCTTTTGCCAGTGGATGAGGAGCTTGAAAGAAGACAAATTCACCAAGTGTCCGCCACGGTGTTAACCAATCGCAATCCTGCCTATTCGGTAACGGGCGGACTCTATGAGGCACTGGTTGATACGGCTGGCGAGATGTATGCTGTTACGAATCACGAGGCAGACCGCGCCCGCCACTTATTTGAAACGCTGGAAGGAATTGATATTTGCCCGGCTTCAGGCGTTGCGACTGCGGCGTTGATTCAGGCGGTGGAGGCTGGCAAAGTTGGAAAACAGGATTGTATTTTGCTCAATATTACCAGTGGTGGCACTCAGCGAATGCAGCAAGAACATCCTTCCTACTTCCTCCAACCGAATTGGGTGATTCCAGCGGGGAAGCCATGGTTTGATGAGCTTCCTGGGTAATTGAAGTAGTTGCCAATTGACATGTGTTTCTAGCTAGTTTCTGCATCGTACGCATCCTTTTTTTTGTTGGCGATCGTGTTCCACTTTGCTGTAGTTGAGTTGGATAATTCGATGTTGCTGATGGTGATGCAAGAATCCGATGAAGGGGAGCGGGGATCGTTTGATTTTGTGTTGGATGTTTAGGAAATAAAAATCCGATTTATCAAGAGTTTTGGTTCAAATTGCCCAAGATAGTTCTGTTGACAGACGGCAGAAGCACCAATTCTCCTTAACTTGATCAGAAAGTGATGCTTTCGATACAGAATTACAGGAGAACTGTCACAGATGAAACAGACAACCTTCGTCCGCTCCCTTTCCGTCGTCACAGGTTTGGTTGGACTAATTGCCTATGGTGGCATCGTTCGTGCCCAGACGACACCTACACCAGAGCCATCCCCTGGATTGGAGCAGCCTGATACAACGCCCACACCTCCTACACCCGCACCAACTCCTGGATTGGAGCAGCCTGATACAACGCCCACACCAGTTCAGCCGCCTGCAAATGGAGTAGAACAACCCGACACAACACCCACGCCAGAGCCATCCCCTGGACTGGAGCAGCCTGATACAACGCCCACACCTCCTACACCCGCGCCAACTCCTGGAGTAGAACAACCGGACACATCCACTCCCCCGGCTGAGGAGGACTTGCTTGAAGGTAGCGAAAACCAGCCTTTGACTGAACTGCTGCAACAAGCAGCGGCGGCAGGGTCGTTTACAACGCTGGCACAGGCAGTAGAAGCAGCGGAAATCGGTGATGCTTTGCAAAACGGCCAACAGTATACGATTTTGGCACCGACCGATGAAGCCTTTGCCGAACTCCCACAGGGGATATTGGAGCAACTCTTACAACCCGAAAACCAGGATTTGTTACGGCAAGTTTTGGCCTACCATGTCATTCCTGCTGAAGTCACTTCCAATGAGCTAAGCACAGGCCGCGTCGAGACGTTGGGTGGTGGCATTGCGGTGCAAGTGGCAGAAGATCGAATCATTGTGAATGATGGCAGTGTGGTTCAAGCAGATATTCAGGCTGCTAATGGAGTTGTTCATGTGATTAATCGCGTTTTGATGCCAAGCGATCTTCGTCAGCAAATTTTAGAGTTGCAGCAATAAACACTATTTTTGTTCACGATCGTATTCCACTTTGCCGTAATTGAGCTTAATGATTCGATCGCCGATGTGGAAATAGTGATCATCATGACTAATCACAAAGATAGTTTTACCTTGGTTTCGCAAATCAGGTAGAAGCTGAGTATAAAACAAATCTTTGAAGACGGGATCTTGGTCGGCTGCCCATTCATCAAACAGGTAAATTGGGCGGTCTTCTAAGTATGCGGTGAGTAGGGCTAACCGTTTGCGTTGTCCTTGGGAAAGAGAAGTAGTCGAAAGCTTGCCTTGCTCAATTCTGACTTTGCGATCGAGTTGGAGTTGCTTGAGGTAGGTTTGTGCGTCTTGATCCAGGTCAAAACTATCGAGTCCTAAGAGGCGATCGAATAAATAAAAATCAGAAAAGATGACCGAAAAGTGTTGGCGATACCATTCTTGATTTGCGCTGTGAATTGGTTTTCCATTCAAGCAAATCTCACCTGCTTCGGGTGCGTATAAGCCGGTAATTAGCTTTGCCAGCGTAGATTTTCCACTACCATTGCCGCCCACAATAAAAATTAATTCACCAGGATGAATGGCTAAATCGATCGGCCCTAATTCAAAGTGAGAGTCATCCTGATCGGTTTGGTAGGTGTGGGTGACTCCGTTTAGCTGTAACGTTGTCCAAAGCTTAGCAATGGCAGGTGGAATGGCATCGGCCTCGGTGCGATCGATGAGGGACAGGTTCAAAGATTCGACTTTCTCTAAGGAAACTCCGGCGCGAATTAAAACGGGTAAACGACCCACTAGCTGCTGCATTGGCAAAATCATGTAGGTGAATAGCAGCAAGTAAGTCGAGATAATCTCGAACGAAATGGTGAACAGTCGGGGCAAAACAAACAACACCAGCCCTAACGTAAAAAAGAGAACAAAATTACCAAAATTGACAATAATTGCGAACAAATCTAGCCCTTTAATGCTGTGGTGGCGATAGTTTGCAGCAGAGGATTGTAGCTCTTCTCGCAGGAAAACCTGGCGGCGGCGGTAGTGCAGCTTTAATTCCTTAACTCCATCAGTGATGGCGTTGAAATGTTGAAATAAATTATCCTGTTCATCTCGTGCTAGAGCCAGTTCCCGTTTGGCATATTTCAAAATCCATTGATACACCGTGACTGAAAGGGCTGCCAGACCACAAACCAGCAGAGCCATATCCCAGGACAGCCAGACGATGTAAAACAAACAGCCTGCGATCGTGGCAAAATCAATACAAATAAAGGGCAAGAGCCGCACTGCCTCAGCGATCGCCTGAATATCTTCCGTGAGGGTTGCCAACAGGCGAGCATTCCCGACTTGTTCCAAATGGCGTAACTCCGCCGCTAAAATTTGCTGGCTGAGGGTCATCCGGAGCCGAAAGATGGCCTGCTGTGCCAATCGAATCAACAACATCTGAGACAGGATATTGGTGATAAGGGCGATCGCCGCCAATCCTAAAAAGATAATAATGACCCCAATGCTTCGCTGAGTCATGCTTTGTTCCATTAATCGCCCCACATAGGCAATCAGTCCGGCACTGCTGCCCCCACTCAAAAACCCCAGCAAAATAGCAATCATCAGCATTTGCCAGGATGAACGCGCCAGGAAAGAAATCAATCTCATAACATCAACTCATCGCGATCGATCGGGGTGAACTCGCCTCTCAGCATCCCTTATTATGGGCAAGTATGGCGGCAAAGCGTGAGGATTAGGACAAGTTCCGTCTCTAAGCTGATCTGTAAGCTAATCTGTTGTCCAAAGTATCTGTTTCAGCTGAGGCTCCTCGCATTGTTCTAACCTTTCCATCCGTTGCCAGGGCAATTGTTGTGTGAGGCATCATCCAATGGTAGACGTACTGTCCGCTCCCCAACGTTCCACTCCTGCCAGTGAATCTCCTGCCAAACCGGATTCTCAACCTGATTCCAAGCCCGATCGCACCCCGCATCCCACAGACTATGTGCCGCGCAATCAACGGAGGATTCTCTGCGTCTTTCCCCCCTACAGTCGATCGTTTGGCACACTGCACCACGCTTACCCCCTGATGCGAAACGTCAACGCCTTCATGCCGCCCCAGGGTTTGCTGATTGTGGCTGCCTATCTACCCCCCTCGTGGGAAGTCCGGTTTATTGATGAAAACGTCAAAGCAGCGACTCCAGCAGACTATCGTTGGGCAGATGTGGTGATTGCCAGTGGAATGCACATCCAGCGATCGCAGATTAACCGCATTAACGAACTGGCGCATCAGGCAGGCAAAATCACCGTTGTGGGTGGCCCTTCCGTCTCAGGCTGTCCCGAATATTATCCAGATTTTGATATTCTGCATTTGGGCGAACTCGGAGATGCCACCGATCGCCTGATTGAATACCTCGATCAGCAGGATCAGCGTCCAACCCAACAACTCCGGTTTGAAACCAAGGAACGGCTGCCCCTCAACGAGTTTCCCACTCCTGCCTACCACAAACTAGAACTCGATCGCTACTTCCTCGCCAATATTCAGTTTTCCAGTGGTTGCCCCTATAGCTGCGAATTTTGCGATATTCCGGCACTCTATGGGCGCAATCCCCGCATGAAAACGCCAGAGCAAGTTTTACGTGAATTAGATGCCATGCTGGAGGTGGGCAATCCGGGGGCGGTTTACTTTGTGGATGATAATTTCGTGGGCAACAGGCGAGCGGCAATGGAGCTTTTACCTCACCTCATCGACTGGCAAAAGCGCAATGGCTATCCGGTACAGTTTGCCTGCGAAGCAACGCTAAATCTCGCCCAGACTCCCAAGCTCTTGGAAATGATGCGGGAAGCCTATTTTTGTACGGTTTTCTGCGGCATTGAAACACCAGAGCCAGACGCTTTGAAGGCCATTTCCAAAGGGCACAACCTCAGTATGCCGATCCTGGAGGCGGTGCAAACCCTGAACCGTTACGGCATGGAGGTGGTATCCGGCATCATCATTGGGCTGGACACCGACACGCCAGACACCGCCGATCGCATTCTGGAATTCATTCGGCTTTCCCAAATCCCCATGCTGACGATTAATCTACTCTATGCCTTGCCCAAAACTGCCCTCTGGCAACGGCTAGAGGCAGAAGGACGATTGGTGTTTGAAGACGATCGTGAATCGAATGTGGAATTCCTTATGCCCTATGAGCAGGTGGTGGAAATGTGGCGTAAGTGCATTACTACTGCCTACGAACCAGAATTCCTGTACCAAAGATTTCTGTATCAATGTAAGCATACCTACCCGAACCGGATCAAAGTGCCCAACAGTCCAGCGAGAGTGTCGAAGAAAAACATCCAAAAGGGCTTGACGATGCTCAGTAAAATCCTATTGCGGGTAGGAGTGTTCAGCCAGTATCGCAAAACCTTTTGGCAGATGGCCCTTCCAGCACTAAAAACGGGCAGAATTGAGCAGGTGATTCATATTGGACTAGTCGCCCATCACCTGATTCGGTTTACCCAGGAGTGCTCCAGAGGGGAAGAATCCGCCTCGTTTTACTCCCAGAAGCTACGAGGACGGTAAAGGGACAAGATGCCCCATCCTACAAATAAAGTAGGGACACGACATGACATGTCCCCATCAAATGCTGCATTCAACCAAAATTGTGTGAATCCTGTCAAAAACCGAACCGATCGCCTTTTAATTTGCCGAAACAGGATTCGTAGCCTCTGGGCTAGCATCTGCCTGAACCGCCTGCGAAGCATCTTCCTTCTCCTTGACGATCCGGAGGGCTTTACCCGGATGTTGGAACACTGCAGGCATATCAGTTTTATCTAACTGAGCCAACTCAATGGATTGGAACATTTGAGCCAAGGCTTGCTCTAAGGCTGACCCTGCATCCATGACGACCCAGCCCTCCTGAGTCAGCTTGCGAAACTCAAAGTGGAGGTGTGGCCCCGTAGACATTCCCGTGCTGCCCACTCGACCGATCGCCTCACCCTGCTTCACCGTTTCACCGGGCTTCACAAACAACTCAGACAGGTGAGCATAGAGAGTTTGTTCAGTTCCTTTATTGTGTTGAAGGACGATCGTCAAACCATATCCGCCCACAAAATCCGCCACTTCTACCTTGCCATCAAACGCTGCCAAGACCGGAGTTCCCTGTGGGGCCCCAATATCCGTTCCAGAATGGAAGCGCATTTCTCCAGCGATCGGATGAACACGCCAACCAAAGGCGGAAGTAATGGCTGCTGGGATAGAAATTGGAAACAGCAGATTGACGTTGCCGTTGCTGAGGCGGGCTGGAGGGCGAACCGTCAGGTTATAAAAATTGCGGGCAGAAGGGGCAGACTGTCCTGCCTGGAGGTTATAAACGCTGTAGCCACCGGATGATGGATTGTACCCAGCCTGACTGGCCACACCCCCAGCCATTGGAGCAGGAGGACAAATGCTGGATGGAGCCGTTTCCCCTGGCTTCAAGACAGACTGGCATCCGGTCGATCGCTCCGACAAAACAATATCGGGTTGATTGGTCTGCGTTGCCCCAAGGCTGTAGGGAGTGGAGTCGATGTAGCTGCCCGTACCCAAGGAGTTGCCCGTGCCAAAAGCATCTGAAGCGTCTTCTGATAAGTTTGGCGACACAAGGGCATCAGGCGTTTTGCTGTCACTGGCAGCCGGGGCTTCTGTGGAACCAGGTTGGGATGGAGCGGGAACGACCAACTCTACATCTGGAGTTTCAACCGTTGGACTGAGGAGAACAGGAGGAAACTCGCTGGCTGGCTCTGGAGCCTGTAGCGGAGAGGCAATGTTTTCAATGTCCGATTGAAGTAGGTCTTCTGCACTCGGAACATAAGGTTCAGGAGAGGTTTGAGCCAGTGCCATGCCTGCACCGAGGAGTCCGATTCCGCTGAGGCAGCTTAACCCTTTGGCAAGAATGCGGTGCGGAACGGGCAAATCATTCACTAGAGGCAAATTACGTTTCTGATTCATCACTCATCTTCAACAGATTGTAATCGGCTATGTACAGCATCCTGAGCACTGGGGCACCGCATACGATCGCAGCAGTAGACCTGCAAATACCCCTAGATATCATAAAGCAGAATTTATTGAAACGACGTTGATTAACCAGGATGGGGGTGAAAAACAGGCGAACAGGGACAAACAACAATTAGGTTAATTAATCTCAGTTAATCAATCTCAGTTAATCAAGCGGGTCAATAACACAGGGTTAAACAACTCTACTCCATTAAAGATCCCTATACCACACTTGACATAGCCCGAAAGAGCTAGCCCAACTGGGCGTAATCCATTTTTGGTGTTCTTTTTTGGTGTTCTAATAAATTGCCGAATCAGCAGGACACATCTCAACCTATCGTACCGCCGTCCTGGGCCGCAATCAGGATAAATCCGGGAATCCCGCATCAGAGAAGCTCTCCGGAGAAACGTTGCATGATCATGCCGCACCAGAATTTGTGCATCCGACAATTTTTTTCACCAACTGCCTCGCTTCCCCCCACAAACCCCACAAATCGCTAAATAATGTAAAAAGCGATCGCCCTTTCTTTCCCCTCCCCCCTTTGACATAACAGCATTCAAAACTCCTGCTACCAAAAATTCTGTTAATCTATGCCAAAGTATTCCTTAATCTAGATTTAACTGGACTTCAACAGGTTATTCTCATTCACTCCTTCCGGGTGCGTTGGGCAAGACCGAACCTCTAAAAATTAATTTTCACTATGCCATCATTGTCTCGTATCCTCAGTGCTATCGTCGCCATCCTGCTTGCCCTGGGGATGACGCTTCTAGGCGGTTGGTACTTTACCGTCTGTCTAGGAGTGATTGTCTACCTGGGGCAGCAAGAATATTTTGAACTGGTTCGGGCCAAAGGGATTGCTCCTGCCGCAAAAACCACGCTGGTGGTTAGCCAACTTTTGCTCATTACCGCGACGTTTTCCGCTTCACTGGCAGATGCCCTAATGCCGATCGCCGGTACATTTATCTGCTTTTATCTCCTGTTTCAGCCCAAATTTGCCACGATCGCCGACATTTCCGCTTCCATCCTGGGGCTATTTTATGGTGGATATTTGCCCAGCTACTGGGTGCGTTTGCGATCGTTAGGGAATGCAGAAGTGAGTAATTTACCGTTCAACGGCTACTTCCCTACTTCCCTTCCTGAAATTGCCTCCTTACCCCCCGGACTCACCACAACCCTGCTTGCTTTTTTCAGCATTTGGGCAGCCGACATTGGGGCCTATGTTTTTGGTAAAACCTTTGGTCGGACTCGTCTAACGGATATCAGCCCGAAAAAGACGGTGGAAGGGGCTGTTTTTGGTGTGTTAGGCAGCATTGCGGTGGCTGCTGTGGGGTCGTGGTACTTAAATTGGGCAGGTGGGCCGCTCAGCGGGATGGCCCTGGGGCTGTTGATTGGAATTGCCAGCCTTTTAGGTGATTTAACAGAGTCTATGATGAAGCGCGATGCTGGAGTAAAGGACTCTGGGCAACTGATTCCCGGACATGGTGGCATTCTCGATCGGGCTGACAGCTACGTTTTTACGGCTCCCCTGGTTTACTACTTTATGACGCTCCTCTTGCCCCTCTTGCCTGCGTAAGTGCAACTGTCTAAACCTCGTCAATCCCTCATCATTTGTGTTCAATCTTTCATGAAGTTGGTATCTAAACTATCAGTCTGAGCGATAAAATCTAGGCAAGTCGCGGAGTTTCCTGTCGCTCGGTGAATAACCGGAATAGGGCTTCAGGGCAATGAACATTAGTAGTGGCGGCAAGGTTTGGTGTGCCAACGGGTCATCCACAATGCCGATTCTGTATTGCTACCCCCGAATACCTGGATGGTTAATTTAATCCATAAAACCAAAGCCCATGTCCTGAATGCTCTAAATGCTGATGGCGATCAAGACTGTATTCTTGCTGCAATTGATGTCGGAACAAACTCAATCCATATGGCTGTGGTGAAGGTGCAGCCCAGCTTTCCCTCCTTCACCATTGTCACCAGAGAAAAAGATACGGTGCGGCTAGGCGATCGTGATCCCAAAACGGGAAAGCTGACCCCAGAGGCAATGGAGCGGGCGATCGGGGCACTCAAACGCTGCAAAGAAATTGCCAAAAGCATGGGGGCCCAAGATGTGATTGCAGTGGCCACCAGTGCAGTCCGAGAAGCCCCAAACGGTCACACGTTTCTGCATCAAGTGGAACGCGAAACCGGGTTAATTGTTGACCTGATTTCTGGGACAGAGGAAGCCCGCCGCATTTACTTGGGTGTGCTGTCTGGGATGGAGTTCAACAACCAACCCCATGTGATTATTGATATCGGGGGTGGCTCCACAGAGTTAATTTTGGGCGATGGGCATGAACCCCGCACCCTCAGCAGTACCAAGGTTGGGGCAGTACGGCTCACTGCTGAATTTGTTAAAACTGACCCCATCAGCAACAGCGAGTTTCACTACCTCCAGGCTTACATTCGCGGCATGTTGGAGCGATCGATTGAAGACCTGCGGGCCCATCTGAAACCCGGAGAAACGCCGCGCATGGTGGGCACGTCCGGCACGATCGAAACATTAGCAGCGATTCACGCCCGCGAAAAGTTGGGTATGGTTCCTGACCCGCTCAACGGCTATCAGTTCAGCCTTAAAGACCTCCGAGAAATTGTCAACCGACTCCGCAAGCTTGATGATACTGAACGCTCTGCAATTCCTGGAATGTCCGATCGCCGCTCCGAAATCATTGTTGCTGGGGCGGTGATTTTGCAAGAAGCCATGTCATTGCTGGGATTAGAAAGCATTACGATCTGCGAGCGGGCCCTGCGGGAAGGCGTGGTGGTCGATTGGATGCTGACCCACGGGCTGATTGAAGACCGTTTGCGCTATCAGGAATCTGTCCGGCAGCGCAGCGTCATCAAAACGGCAAAAAAGTATCACGTCAATTTTGACCACAGTGAACGAGTCGCCCGGTTTTCCCTTAACCTGTTTGACCAAACCCAAGGAACGCTCCACCAATGGGGAGACGATGAGCGAGAGTTGCTTTGGGCAGCCGCCATTTTGCACAACTGCGGCCACTTCATCAGCCATTCTTCCCACCACAAACACTCTTATTACCTAATTCGCAATGGTGAACTGTTGGGCTACACCGAAGTGGAAGTGGAGACGATCGCCAATTTGGCCCGCTATCACCGCAAGAGCAGCCCTAAAAAGAAGCATGAGTCCTATCGCAGCATCAGCAGTAAAAAGCATCGCCGTGTCGTTGAGCAGCTTAGCCCCTTGTTGCGGTTGGCCGTTGCCCTCGATCGGCGGCAAATCGGTGCGATTTCTGGAATAC
>PVWD01000324.1 GCA_003003615.1 filamentous cyanobacterium CCP2
CTAATTACCATTTGGCACAACAATACAATCTTCTGCATTCCATCCGATCGCCTGCTCAGAATTGGTTTTGGAATTGCCGAGTTGTGTTGCTTTTAACTGTCCGATCGGCGTGTCAAAGTGGAGTTCCAAAAGCTGACCAATATAGGTAATTGATTTGAGTTTTCCAGCAGTTTGATTGTCATAGATTGAATGTTCGGTGCTGGAATCCAGTGGTTTTAAATGCTCTGGACGAATCATCAGGATGACGGTTTCGCCGATCGCGGGTTTTTGGGTGGGGGCGATCGCTTTTACGTTCGTGTTGTTGACGTTAACCCAGGTGAATTCCGTGTTGGATTCGATCACTTGTCCGGTCAAAAAGTTGGCTTTGCCGATGAATTGGGCAACGAAGGGAGAGGCAGGACGGCTGTAGATTTCTTGGGGAGTGCCGATCTGCTCGACACGACCGTTGGACATCACAGCAATTCGATCGCTCAGTGCCAGTGCTTCTTCCTGATCGTGGGTGACGTAAATGAAGGTGAGATCAATTTGCTGTTGTAATTGCCGCAATTCCTGCCGGACTTCTTCCCGAATTTTGGCATCCAATGCGGAAAGGGGTTCATCTAACAGCAATACTTTGGGACGGTTGATTAGGGCGCGGGCTAGGGCGACTCGCTGCTGTTGACCGCCGGAAAGTTGGGAGGGTTTGCGATCGGACAGTTCCGTAATTCTCACCATGCGTAATGCTTCCTGCACCCGATCGGCAATTTCACTCTTAGGGATTTTTTGGGGGACTTTGGCGATCGTCAAAGGATAGGCGATATTTTGGGCAACGGTGAGGTGGGGAAACAGGGCGTAGTTTTGAAAGACAGTATGGACATTACGACGGTAGGGAGGCAGGGTGGTGACGGTTTCTCCGCCGATGTAAACCTCGCCATACTCCGGAATTTCAAAGCCGCCAATTAGCCGCAGCGTGGTTGTTTTACCGGAACCGCTCGACCCCAGCAAGGAGAAAAACTCTCCGGGCTGCACAGCGATCGTTACATCTCGCACGGCATAGACTTCCCCGGTTGCAGACGGATAAATTTTGCTGACTTTATCTAAAAAAACGATGCTGTCTCTCATGATTGTGCTTTGAATTTCATAACAAGGGCAATTCACGTTCACGCAGCGACTCCGAAGGAGTTATCGCCCCTACGATCTTTCTTCCTGGGTGATGAATTGGCTCATGACTACGATCGCTCCACTGGCTGCGGAAATTAGGGTGGCGACGGCTGCAATTTCAGGGGTGATGTTGGTGCGAAGTCTGCCCCAGATTTCCATTGGCAAGGTGTTGTCTCGTCCGGTGAGAAAGATGGTAACGACGACTTCATCAAAGGATAGGGTGAATGCCAGCAACGCTCCCGAAATCACGGCACTGCGGATATACGGGAAAATCACATCGCGGAACACTTCACCCGGTCTGGCTCCTAAATCATAGGCGGCTTCTTCTAAACTGCGAGGAAACTGCGTTAAACGGGTCAAAATCGGCCCCAATGCCACTGGGATACCGAAGACGGCATGACCCAAAATGACCGTGAGCAGCGATAGTTCCAATCCTAGATCAGAAAAGTAAGCCAGCATTGCCACACCCGTCACAATTCCCGGCAGCAAAATGGGCAGGTTGAGGGCAATCCGAAAGGTGTTTTTGCCAAAGAATTGATAGCGGTAAATGGCGAAGGCGGATAACAGTCCAAATCCAGTTGCCAACAGGGTTGCAGAACTTGCCACCTTAAGAGAATTGATCAAGGTTTGCTGAATCGCCCGATCGCCAAAGGTGAGCCGATACCAATCCAATGTCACCCCCTTAAAGGGAAGGGAAAGAATCGTCGAGTCATTCAGGCTCATCAGCACCAACACGCCAAGGGGCAAATAGAGAAAGGCGTAGACCAGAATCGTCCAGCTTCCCAAAAACCAGGGTTTGGATTGCGATCGGGGTGGGTTTTCTGCTAACTCCGTTGGGTTCACCGTGCCATTCATAAATTTTCCAAGGACTTTTGATTCAATAGCCTGTGCGATCGTTCTGCTGGGTTGACTGGGCGGGCAAGATGCCCACCCCACAAGAGAGGGGAAAGGGGGAGCTGCTAATCTCATCCAGAGGTGTAGGACTGGGCGACAAGATGCCCACCCCACAAGAGTTACAGCCTATTCAATTTCCATTCCTATTCCATTTCTAAGGCTCCCTGCTTCAAGACGATCGCCAAACCTGCAAACACAATCAGCATCACCACCAACGCAAAGGCGGCACCGAGGGGCCAGTTATATGCCACACCAAACTGGGAGGAGATGACATTGCCCAACATAATGCCGCTGGGACTGCCGACCAGACTGGGTGTAATGAAATCTCCCATCGTCAGGGCAAAGGTGCTGATGGAGCCTGCCAGAATGCCGGGAGTCACCAGGGGCAGGGTAATGCGGCGAAAGGTTGTCCAGGGTGGGGCGTTCAGGTCGGCGGAGGCTTCCAATAAGCTTTTCGGCAAGCGTTCAAAGGCGGTGATCAGGGGCAAAATCATGAATGGTAGCCAGACGTGAACGAAGGTCAGCGTGGTAGAAAACTGGTTGTACAAAAATACCGAGCTTGGTTCCTGAAGAATGCCCAGCGAGATCAGAGCTGTATTAATCACGCCGTTGTAGCCCAGAATGATCTTCCAGGCAAACACCCGCACCAGATAGCTCGACCACAGGGGCAGCAGCACCAGCAGGGTCAGGAGCGATCGAAATCGTCCACCATAGCAGCCAATGAAATAGCCGATCGGCAGGGCAATCACAATGTCGATCGCGGTGACGCTGAGGGCAGTGAATACGGTACGGAGAATTACAGTACGGTAAGCAGAATTGGTGGCGATCGTCTGAAAGTTGGTCAAACTAAACTCTTTGACGATATCAAATGCCTCTAGCCGCCAAACGCTGTAGGAAATCAGCAAAACGATCGGCACAAAGTAGAGCAGGGTCATCCACAACAGGGGCGGCAGCAGGGTGGCGTATAGCCCAGCTTGGCGACGGGTTCGGCGTTGGGGAGGGGCGATCGAGGTCACGGTAAGTTTGGGTTTTAGGTTTTGGGTTTTAAGTTCTGGAGGGCGATCGGCTAACTCATATCATGATTCATCCGGCTCGATTGCTTCCAAGACTTGCTTAATGATTTTGGGATGTAGGGTTTTGCCAGAGTGAAACGGAACAACAACTCTAATTCCCTCTCTAAAGTAAATTCTGTGACTTACTTTGCTTCTAATCAACTGAAAGCCTGCGTTGAAAAGTAAATTCTCTGCATCCTGAGCAGTGAGCCGAGGGAGTTTAGGCAACTTGCATCTCTAATGTCATGGTGAGGATTTCTTGGCTCAATAATTCTTGTCTTTCTGCTTCTGAAAGCGTTTCAACATACAATTCAACTGCTTCTCGGATATTTGCCTTGACTTCTTCCAAAGAGTCCCCCTGAGTTTGACAACCCTTCAATTCGGGGCAGTAAGCATAATAGCCATGCTCATCTTTTTCAATCACGATACTGACTTGATAAGACATACAATTGACCTCGATCGGTAATGGGTAATGGGTGGTCGGGGCAAATGGGCGATCGATCATCAGCCTTAGATCATCATTGTGGCTCACTTCTTATTCTTAGAAATTTTTGTTTGGGTATTGCAGATGCCGCTCAAAATTATGATGCTTACCTTGAGCAGGATTTCAGGACGTACCGTGACAGATTTTGGTATCTGGAGTAGCAGATAAGAATTGATGGCTGACAGAAAAGCTACTCTTTCGATCGCCTCGATCGCCTCGATCGCTTCAAAAGAGTAGCCTTACTGTGATGACTGGGCAGACAAGACTTCGGCTTGAGCTCAGTCGAAACGCTGCCCACCCCACAAGAGTTCCAGATGATTCAATTTGCCTTCCTAGCCTGGCTGATTCATCAGTCTGACAATTTCCTGCGCCAGGTTTTTTGACCAGAGGGAGTCAAAGGGGCAGAGAATCTGTCGGTTTTCGGGGGCTGTCCAGACGATCGCATCTTCCAGTTCAGAAATGCGGTAAGTTTCGTTGAGCAGGATGGCGGTGAGCAGGTGATGCAGGGTGAGGGCTTGCTGATCGGTGAGGACAATCATGGTTGCCGTTCTCCTTTAGAGAGGATGACCAAAGCTCTATCAATCTCTCGGACTTTGATCGATCGGAGGGCAGTGAGGATGGCTCGAAGTAAAGCCACCTCGTCATCGGTGAGGGTGATCATGGATTTAACCTTAATGACGTTGAAAGCAACTATAGCTGATTTTGGATATATCCTCAATAGCGTACTCGTATCTCCCCATACGAGACAATGAAGTCATGGCTAAAAAACGTGACAAAAGAGAAATCAGAGCCTATGCGGACATTGAACTAGCAAAATTGCTAGCGACGATCGCCTCTTTGCAGGACATCTCCCTCTCGCAGTTAATTAATGATGCCTTGGAGCTTTATTTGCAGCAGGACAGGATTCAGGCGTTGATTCAGAAACATAGCCTGGATGAAATTAATGGGAGTGAAGAGAATTGAGCTTGATGAATGCGATCGCTGGAGTATATGGAAAACGAGCGGTTGAATTGGTAGGCTAATTTGTGCGACTGGCAGGCAAGATGCCTGCGCTACGGGGGATGATTGAAAGCGATCGGGCAAATGGGAATGATTTGTTCGATATCAACATAGAACCGAATACGAGCCATCCCTATGATCCAACTGCTTGCTCTGCCACGAGCCGAGCGTATTCAGCTACTTCTTCCGCTAACAATGTCTCTACTTCAGCTTGATTTGCATAGTAATAAGCCAGAGCCGCATATACCTGTGCCAGATTAGAGTTTTCGGGCTGCATATCCTAACTTAGCGATCGAGAAAAAGCAACGGTTTAGGGAGCGATTGTCTTCTTGCTGGAACCAATTGATACTGTATCTGGTCGGTTGTTTCAGGGTGGTTTCTGCCCGTGTTGTCACGGTGAATGGTCAAAGACCCTGAGAGTTGAATAAGCTTCAGCAAACAATCTGTGCTTTATCCTTGGTTCTGGAGGTTTTCATGAAGATTATTGCTTATCTGTTTTATGGAGGTAAGCAAGAGTATCAACTGGAGCTATTCTTCAGCTTGATCTCTGCCATGAAGCATCTGCAAGCAAAGCAAGAGCAGGTTAAAATCGCCATTATCTGCGATCGGGACATTTTTGAACCCGATTTACCTGTCGATCGGCTGCTAATTTCGGCAGCAGAATTTGATGAATGGACGCACAACCGAACCTATTCCCATCGGCTTAAAATCTTTGCGCTCCTGAAGGCCCTTGACCACTACCAAGCCCCGGTTGCGCTGGTGGATACAGACACTTTTTTTATTGCCAATCCAGTGCAATTGTTTGAGCGAATTTCACCTCAACGCTCAGTCATGCATCGGTTTGAGTCAAACTTTCACATGGAAACGGATGCCTTTTGGCAACCCATTGCCGAATACTTGGGTGAAGGTATGACGATCGCCGATATTCCAATTTCCCGTAAAACGGCTGCATTTAATTCTGGAGTGATTGGCGTAGATCCCACCCATCGATCGGCTCTGGAGAAAGCAATCCCAATTTTGGATCAACTGTACGCAATTTCTCCTGCTTTTGATGTCGAACAATTTGCAGTCACGGCCGCTTTAAATCAGGTGACAGAACTTGCTGCCAGTGATGACATTGTTGAACATTATTGCACTTACAAAAAGGGATTTATGCGGCTGCAAATTGCTCAATCAATCCCAGATTTTTCAACAGCAACATTCCATCAACTCGTTGCTTCAAACCTTTCGATCGTCCCTGCATATCCTCCTCAACGACGGCGCGATCGTCTGATTACCCGGCTATTGTCCTTGTCTCGACGCTGGAATGATGATTATCGGTTTGCTTATTTGGCATACCGAAATGCGATCGCTGATGCGTTGACCAACTCCAAGCGTGCAAATATCTGGGCAGGGATTGCACTCCAGCAAGTCAAGCTTTCAATGATGCGCCACAGGGGCGATCGTTCTCCATCTCAGTGTTTGGCAGAGCTACAACGGGATTTTCAACAATTCAACCGCAGTGCGATCGACTCCCTGAATTGGTTGGATCTGGGAATGAAGCAGAAATGGTTACAGCTTTGGGAGCAATTGTCCCAGGAGGAGTATCCGTTAGCATAATTTCTCTAAGGCTAGCTTATAAGTAAAGCCATCTTTTCGAGCAGCAGAGCTTGTGTAGTCGGTATCCCATCTGCCCGGTTCAGACAACCTAAAATGTTAAGTTGATGCAACCAGGAAGCAGTATGCCCTCTCCCATGTCCCAAGTGCCCTACCTTGCCCTCGCCACCGATTACGACGGAACCCTTGCCACCGATGGAAAAGTCGATCGCCCCACCCTGGAAGCGTTGGAACAGTGGCGGGCGGCTGGACGAAAATCGATCTTAATTACGGGAAGACGGCTGGATGATTTTCGTACCGTTTTTTCCCGGTTTGACCTGTTTGATTTAGTTGTTGCCGAGAATGGAGCCTTGCTTTACCGTCCGGCAGATCAAACAGAGAAATTATTAGGTGAACCGCCACCCCAGGAGTTTATTCAGAAATTGCAAGAGCGTATCCTCAACGCAGAGCAGCCTCAGACGGTGACTGGAGAATTTAACAAGCTGGTCAACGATCGCGGTTTAGAAGGGTTGGCGATCGGGCGGGTCATTGTGGCAACCTGGACTCCCCACGATGTGACGGTGCAGGAAGTGATTGAGGAATTGGGGCTGCGGGATCTGCAAGTCATTATGAACAAAGGAGCCGTGATGATTTTGCCAACTGGGGTAGATAAAGCCCTTGGGTTACGGGCGGCCGCCCAGGAATTGCAGCTTTCCCTACAGTCGATCGCAGGGGTGGGGGATGCAGAAAACGACACCGCATTTTTACGGCTTTGTGGCTATTCCGTTGCCGTTGCTAATGCCTTGCCAGACCTGAAGGAGCAGGTTGATTGGGTGTCAGAGGGCAGGCGAGGTGAGGGGGTGAGGGAATTAATCAAACGGTTATTGGTAGTGGAATAGGGAGTGGGGAGTGGAGA
>PVWD01000325.1 GCA_003003615.1 filamentous cyanobacterium CCP2
CCACCTTCGCCACTGCCGGCAGCATCACCGCCTTCATGACCACCTTCAGCAGCATCACCACCTTGGTCGCCACCTTCACCACCTTCATGACCACCTTCGCCACCTTCATGACCACCTTCAGCAGCATCACCACCTTGGTCGCCGCCGTCTTGACCACCTTCAGCAGCATCACCACCTTGGTCGCCACCTTCGCCACTGCCGGCAGCATCACCGCCTTCATGACCACCTTCAGCAGCATCACCACCTTGGTCGCCACCTTCGCCACCTTCATGACCACCTTCGCCACCTTCATGACCACCTTCAGCAGCATCACCACCTTGGTCGCCACCTTCATGACCACCTTCGCCACCTTGGTCGCCACCTTCATGACCGCCACCGTCAGGGGCATCTCCACCACCATGACCGCCTTGATCACCACCGTCATCACCACCGCTATCACCACCACTGTCACCGCCGCCATCTCCCGTTGCGACGAGACCTTCATTAACAGTTATTTGCCTGGGCGAAGAAGATTCTAAACTTGCAAGCGCGGGCAAAGCCAAAAATGTACTGACGCTTGCAACACTTGCTATGACAGTCAACTTTTTAAGCAAATTTATACCACGATCGGAAATCATAGGTAGCTCCTAATCTCCTGAATAAAGTGTTTGATGAGCTTCCAACTCATGCAGAATTGCAAAGAGCAGATGCAATTAAAAATGTGAATTGAATAAAATTCCCTGAGTTAGAATGAACCGCTCTACAGTGAACCACTGAGACAGCGTGTATCGAAGAGAAATGAAAGCTCCGGTACATAAACTAGCCTCTGTTAAGAATGCAACACGTCTGCCCAAAGTTACAGTTTGGAGCATTCTAAAGATAGGTTTAGTTCAGGTTGAAAAACCTAGGGGATTTTGGCGCAAATCTCCCCAGAATTGCGAGATTATTCGATTAATTGTTTGCTTTATTCTTTAAAAAGGAGAACTTAAAAAGGAGAATAAGTGTTTATGCAAACCAAAACTTGTAGCAAATTTAACGTGTATGAATATTAACCAACTGGCAGAGATATCCTAGCCCCCTGTCTTTTCCCGAATCGTTCCGTCTGGAAACACGGTTCCCTGAAAAACAGTCCCCGTTAACGTTGTGCTGCTCATTTCGGCTCGTACCAAATTGGCATCTGTGAGGTCAGCATTCGTAAAATTTGCTCTAGCCAGGTATGCATCAATCAGGTGAGCCTCTCGGAGGTTTGCTCCCCAAAGGTTTGCCCGGCTTAGATCTGCTCGGTTCAGTCGAGTACAAATTAGGGTTGCTTTAGCAAGGTGAGCGCGGTTCAGCTTGGCATCTGCTAATAAGGCCCCGCGCAGATTAACCGTTGCCATATCTGCTTCTGTCAAATCGCTGCGTTCCAGCTTGGCATTTTCCAGGTTTGTGCCCCGCAGAATGGCTTGAGCAAGGTTCGCTTCTGTTAAAAACGCTCCCTTTAAATTTGCCTCGCTCAAATCGGCTCCGGTTAGTGTTGCACCTCGGAGTGTTGCCTCACTCAGGTTTGCTCCGCGCAAATCAACTTTCGTTAGGTCGGCTCCGGTTAAATTTGCTCCGCGCAGGTCGGCCTTACGAAGAATTGCGCCGCGTAAATTTGCAATGTAGTGCCGATTTTCCTCCCGGAGGTTTGCCCCGCGCAGACATGCCCCTGACAAATTTGCTCCACCCAATTTTGCATGGCGCAAGTCAGCATCCAGAAGGTTTGCATCTAGCAGATTTGCCAGAGTTAGGTCAGCACTTCGCAAATCGGCTCCTTGTAAAATTGCTCCATGCAAGTCAGCATCTTTGAGATTTGCTCCAACCAAATCTGCTTGGCTCAGGTTTGCTCCACTGAAGCGGGCAGCAACTAAATTTGCTTTGTTCAACTTGGCGCGATTGAGATAGGCAAAGGTCAAAACGGCACTGTGGAGATCGGTTTTAGTTAAGTTAATCCCAATGAGATCGGCTTTGGACAAGTTAATTCCCGTCAGATTTTGACCGCTAAAGTTTGTCTCGCCTGCTTCATATCGGCGGAGGAGTTCGTTGGCATTCATACTCACCTAATTTACCTCAGCGTAAGTTTATGACGGTAGTAAATTTATCTTTTAAGCGTATCTGGTTGGGTTGCTTCTCCAGTTGTAGCGATCGTCTGGATTAGATCAGTTGCGTTTCCAGAAATATCCTGGTTACAGACAGATTGAGGTACTACGATCGTATATATTGATTTGACAGATTTGATAATAATTTGAACCACAGACTCATATTCATGGGATTCATCTAACATTCTGGCCGTCTTCCCCAAAGCAGTCTCTAATTGATTCACAGAGCGATAAGTTTGAATGGACAGTCGCAGTAGATCATCTAATTCATGCCCTTTGATCAGCAGGTTATGTTCAGAGGTATGTTGAAAAGGTTCATGCAACAGGGAGAATAAAAGGATTTTGGCGCGAAAAGGATTCGTGTAGCGCATAATTTCTAGGCGCAAATCAAATAGCTCAGGCAGGGTGGGCGGCTTTTTAACCAAAGGGTTGGAAACGGCAGATTTTTCAAGCGGTAGAACAGAAGCCGATCGCAATTGGTGATCTAGTAGTTGATGGGTTGATGAAGTTTGAAGTTGAGCGATCGAAGGGGTGATTTGCTCAGTCAGTAATTTGGTTGCTTCTGGTTCTGCATTCAAATCGGTTGTTTCTGATTCATAACAAGTGTGAAAGGCTTGGAGGATTCGTTCTGCAATCAACGAATATTCAGCCGCTTTGCTCAGCTTCGTCACACGACTAGTTAAAACTTGGTGTAAAACCTTCATCGTTGGAGCGAGTTGATGCACTGCTTCCACCAAGCTTTCTAGCTCAATTGCCTCCAGCGTTTGGCGATCGGTAATCCACTTTTTTTGGCTAACCAAAACCAATAACTTTTTGATGCGAAACTGTTGGGGATCAGCGATCAGCAATTGGGTAACGGATTGGTGAAGGTGTTGGGTCAAAAGAACTGTTTCAGAAGCCGCCACATGGGGATAGAGCAAACTGAGTTGAGCGATAATTTGGCTGGCAAGGGCAGTATATTCAGTGGGTTTATTCAGGGCCTTGGCAACCGCAGTCAGGTGGGCTTGCAGATGCTCCAGGTTGGGGGCGATCGTCAACAGGTTCTGAATGAGTTCGGGGAGGGAAGCCGCATTAATTTTGCTGAGATCGCTCTCCCAGGCTTGAGTACAGGCAAAAATGAGCAGTTTTTTGATTCGTATTCCGTCTGGATGCTCTGCAAAAGTCTGAATTGCTTTGTCCAACTGGGATGAAGGAGCAGCGTATTTTACCTGAGGCGGGACACCAAGAACCATGATGAATGCTCAACGTGAAGGAGATGCACAGGCTTAGAGTGCCCACTGGTAAGAACAAGATCAACGGGAACCCGTAATTTTTATGCAACGAAATTACGGCGATATCAGCCAGACTCAGCTTTGGCAATTTGCCTTCTTCAAAGCAAGAACATTTTTGTCACAAATGCTACACTTATTCACTCATTTTTTGAGACTTGACTGAGGGCATTTGCTCCAAAGTCTGTATCAGATGTTAAGATTGCTGCCAAACTGTCACAGTGACAGAGGTAATGACAGAGGTATAGTGAAAGCAGGTAAGTTCAGCCAAAAAGCATAACAACAAATGTACTGATATTGCCTGAGCTTACACCTTATCCAAATCCAGTTCGACATTGCCGGGGCTTGCCCTTGGTAACGTTACGTTTGGAAGTTCTATTTGGAAAGCAAAGATTATGTCTGGAAGTGGTGTCCAAGTTTGCCCAGTCTGCGGCGTTAAAATCTTGAAAATTATTGGTGGCGATCGGGTCATGTTTTCGGCTGGCCCTCCTGGAACAAGAGCAACGCTGTGGGCGCGAGTCTGCAAATTTACCGATAAGCCAGGTTGCATTAACCGCGACAAAGATGCGATCGGCTCAATTAACCCTCAAGACTATTATCAATCTGAGTCTTAAGCTATTTCATTTGTGCAAATTACTTTATGTTGACCATTCAAAAAACCATCTTTACAGATAAAGAAACCGTGAAAGGGCGTGCCCTTTTTCTGGGAGAAAGTTTGGACTTGAAAGCATTAGAAACCACCGATTACTTCGCCACCCAACCTCTCGTTGTGAGTGCAGGGGAGCAAGGATATGCTGTACTTTTCCGCTATGGGGCAGTCGTTGTCTTCGGATTAAGTTCCGTGGAAGAAGCTTCTTTTCTAACCAATTTCAAACCGTTTGTTGGCGATCCGTTTTCCTCTCCTGAAACAGAGGAAGTTGTTTTAAAGCATGATCAATCAACCGGCGGACGAGTGGAAAACGGCACCATTTGGCTACAAGAATTCAGCATTGAACGGCTTCAAATTGTGGCAGATATATTAGCAAAAAGCGTGGTCTTGGCCCACTACGAAATTGGGACAGGCAAAGTATTTGATCAAATCGAACCATTTGCGGAAACGCTTCAGCGATCGACGAAAAACGAGCGATGGGGTAAAGAATTGCTGCGTCAGCTTGGCAGAACCTTATCCATTCAGCACAAGATTGTGGGGCGGGTTGAAATCATTGATAAACCAGAACTGCTATGGGATGCACCCGAATTAGAGCGGCTTTATTTGCGTCTTGAAAATGAATATGAAATCCGCGAGCGTCATCTAGCTTTAGAGCGAAAATTGGACTTAATTTCGAGAACGGCAGAAACCGTTTTGGATTTACTGCAACACAATACTGCCCTGCGAGTTGAATGGTACGTGGTAATTTTAATCGTGGTGGAAATTTTGCTTTCCCTCTACGATTTATTTGTAAAAGTTTAATCGCTCTACAAACACTCTATCAAGGTGAATTTCTATCCCGACGTGAGATATAGCTTTCGATTCGTTTAGCAACGTGCAAAATCAGAAAGGCGATCGCAACACTAAACAGGCACATAAGCCATAACCCGCAAGCGGCGGCAACCCCCAAAGACGTAGACACCCAAATTGCTGCTGCCGTTGTTAGTCCACGCACTCGGACGCGCCCCGTATCCCGCGTGATGCGAAAAATTTCGCCTGCTCCCAAAAAGCCAACCCCAGTGGCAATCCCTTGAATAATTCGGCTAATGGTGTCTGCGCTGTCCTGGACAATTCCTGTCTGAATGGCAGTCATCACAAAAATGGCAGACCCTAAACTCACGAGCATATGGGTTCGCAGTCCAGCCGGTTTTTCGTCTACTTCCCGCTCTAACCCAATGACTCCACCACAGAAAACCGCTAATCCAAGTCGGAACATCATGTCCCACCATTCCACCGGATATAGCAACTCGATTCCAGTCATTATTTTTATCTCTTAGCTCTAATTTGCTAACTCCAATCTTCTCGTTGGGATGTTCTGGTTCGATAAACCTGAGCCGTTTGGTGAATTTGACGGGTTTTCTGAAACAGTTGCTCTTCTGTCAACTCCCACCGCTTTAGGATGGCATCCAGGTCAGTTTGAATATCTCTTGCTCCCGGAAAGCCACGATAGCGAATGCGTAAACGAGCCAGTTCTGCTAGGTTGTAGTCGTTTGGTTCACTGTTTAGCAAGGTATTCACGATCTGTCGATCGTCTGCATACAGTGGATGCTGCTGATCTTTTGTGGATGCTGCTGAAGAATTGGCCATACTCAAAATCAAAACTCAGAATGTTGCACAATGAACAAAATTGCTCTGTCGCATCATTGTAGTGGAGACAATGCAGTCATGGAGAGATGCGATTAATTTACACCTGTTAAGAATGCTGAAGATCGATCGCGGTTCACGGTCAGTTTGGAAGGAGTTTGCTATAGTATCGCCACGCTGAGCCAGACATCGAATCTTTGCTTCCTGTTTGGTTTGCAGCCTTACTGTATTTAAACCGCTTAAGACAGGTAAAGCAATGACGACAGAGCACCTAGAACCTTTCAGACGCATGGCGCGTTCCATCCGCTTTGTACCGACTCTCCGTGGCTCGTCTTCTTATCAAAAATTCACGGAACCAGCTCGTCTGCTGCATGTGCCCCCAGTTTCCAATTCTCCGCCTGCAACAGTTCCGGTGTCTGTTTCACCGATCGAGCAGCCCATTAACCTGTCTGATCATGTCGAAAATCTGGTTCGTTCCGCCGTTTGCCAGCCGACTGTGCTGCCGCCCGTTTATGTTTTACAGGAAAGCATTGGCGATCGAATTAGCCGCCTGAGGGAACCTGAACCGCCAAAACCTAGCCCTGTCGTCATTTCACCCAAAATTCCTGCACCTGATCCAAATTGGACACCCACTACACCGTCTGAGATGACGGCAAAATATCAACCTGAAACCATTGAGCCTGGAACTATTAAGCCTGAAACTATTAAGCCTGAACCCGTTGCTAGTTTAGAAGAATCTCCTCAACCGATCGAATTTTCTGCAACTGAGCCTTCTGCAATTGCATCTTTTACAACTGAGCCTTCTGCGGCTGAAATTGTACCTGATTCACCTGAAATCGTACCTGATTCGCCTGAAACCGTATCAGAGTGGCTGGGAACGATGGCAAACTACATGGAACAAGTGACTCAGGAACTGGAAGATTTACCCTCTCACAAAGCTCCAGTAAAAGTGACCACCTGCCCTCAGTGTGGGTCAGACAACGTTCGGAAAAACGGACGACGTTCCAACAAGCAAAAATATGCCTGCAAGGATTGCGGTCGCCAATTTACCAGTGCCATCTGCCTTGAACCCAATCCACCTCTGCTCAAAACCAGCCGATCGACGGCAAAGTCCAGTAAAAAACCAGAAGCTTTTGTTGCCAGCAGCAAACCCACAAAGAAGCTAAAAACGGCTACAAAGAAACAAAGCCGAGGATTTGGAACATAGGAACCCGTTAAGATTCCTCCCCTAACTCCTTCACCATCCACAAAGACTGGGTTTGGTAGCCCAATTTTTGATACAAACTGATGGCAGGTTGGTTGTTGCAAAAAACTTGTAAGCCAATCTGCCGATCGCCTCGCTTTACAGCCCAAGTTTCCGCTTGACGAAGCAACGCTGACCCAATCCCGCGCCGACGATGGGTAGGGTTAACGTAG
>PVWD01000069.1 GCA_003003615.1 filamentous cyanobacterium CCP2
GTGGAGGTAGTGACCCATCAATGCCCATTCTTTGACTGGGCGGGCAAGACTTCGGCTTGAGCTCAGAGTTCGGCGAGGCTCACTCGAGCCGTCGAAACACTGCCCACCCCACAAGAATTGATGCCCACCCCACAAGGATTTCAGTCTGTTTAATTTCCATTCCTGAATTCGCAGGCAAGAATGAGTGCCATTGGGCGATGTTGAATCACTGACAAGTAAGGGATTTGGGTGTGTGAGGTGGACTAAACTCCTTGCAGCCACTTTGCTAGAACTGGTCTTTCATGCCGCGTAGGCGGGCAAAGGTTTGGATGGGGTCTTGGCTTTTGACTTTGGCTTGTAAGACGGGTTGATCCCACCGTAGGAATGGGTTGGTGCGTTTTTCTTCCTGGAGGAGGGAGGGAATGGTGGATTCCGATCGCTGGCGCATGGCTCTGACAGTTTCGTAGCGGGTTTGCAAATCGGGGTTGGTTTGATCGACGGTAAGGGCAAACTGGAGGTTTTTGAGGGTGTATTCGTGGGCGCACCAGATGCGGGTGTGGTCGGGGAGGGTGCGGATTTTGCTGAGGGAGTTGACCATTTGGGTGGGGGTGCCTTCAAAGAGTCTGCCGCAGCCTCCGGCAAAGAGGGTGTCGCCGCAGAAGAGTTCGCCGGGTTCGTTGAGGTGGGTTGGGGGAAAGTAGTAGGCGATGTGTGCTTTGGTGTGTCCGGGGACGAAGAGGATTTGGGCGGTGCGATCGGCAAAGTTGACGTGATCGCCTTCTTGGAGGAAGACTTGCGGACCGGGAATTCTGCCGCGATCGTTTTCACCGCCGTATACAGTGGCGTTGGGGAATTTTTGGAGGAGGCGGGTATTTCCACCCACGTGATCTCCGTGATGGTGGGTGTTGAAGATGGTGATGAGTTCGGCTTGAAGCTGTTGTAAACACTGAAGAACGGGGGCGGCTTCTGCGGGATCAACGACTGCGGCGATGCGGCGATCGGGGTCGTGAAGCAGAAAAATGTAGTTGTCGGAGAGGGCTGGGAGGCGGTGAATCTGCATGGTTTGGTGCTATTTTCTACTCTTCGATCGTGACATGGGATGGGGGGAATGGGGGGAGAGACGCAGAATTTTGCATCTGTACGGTGGGAATGTTGGAGGGAAGTTTCCGTGTATTTGCGATCGTAAAACTACTGAGGTTGCTAATAAAAAGTGGGGAAATGTCTGAGAAAAATTTATTTTTGCTTTATTGGGTTCTCAGATGAACTTTGCCTAAGCGCGTCAAGTAATGATGAAAATTGATAGGAGAGATTCTATAAAAGTTGCAAATCTAATCTGTTGGGGCGCGGGTATCTATGGTTTGGGTGACGGATAAAAGAGTAAAGTTTGTCGATCGATCGATGGTTGAGCAGATTAATGTGGCGGGTAGGATGAGCCGATATCAGCATTTTCAGCTATCTTCTGCTTTGCTGGCTGACCCGACCCTCACAGATGAAGAACGCTGTAAAATCAATCGCATTTTTGACTATATTCAAACAGGACGGGTGCGATTAGTTGACTAGAATTTTGTTGGTGATTTGGTCAATTTAGTTTATTTTTTATTTCTCAAATTCAAATTTGTTTGGCTCTGTCTATTGATTAGACGGGGCTTTTTTAATGGGTAATTGCATTATCTCACTGGCAGGCAAGATGCCTGCGCTACGGCGATCGATTATGGTTCGGGTGTATCCCAGTTTTGCATTTGTATGACCTATTGCTTATTGGCAAGATGCTTGTGCTACGGCGATCGAGCCATTTGCATCAATGGGTTGTCTAATCATTACCTTTAAGGCATTCTTTTGGCTTATCAATTGAGTCCAATAGGTCTTGAATTTGGTCTTAACTTAGGATTAAATGTCTCACTATTAGTCTTAAATTGGTCTTACTTATCTTATTTTAGTCTCATTTTTATGAAGATAAGTCTTATATAAGACTTATTAAAAGAATATGAGTCTCACAGCAATACAATAAAAATGGCTGCAGCTTGAGGGGGAATCACGGCAGTTCTGTAATTGTCGGGATTATTGCTAGAGTTTTGGTGTGCCCGCTGATTGGGATATCTGTTACGCCTGATGGAGGGAATGGTGATGCAAGCTCGATCGCAATCTCGCTATTACACACCAGAAGAATATTTGGAGTGGGAAGAACAGGCTGACTACAAAAGTGAGTATCGTGATGGAGTGATCATTCCAATGACTGGGGGCATCACTAACCACAATGAACTCTCGCTGAATCTGGCAGCGACCCTTAAATTTAGTCTGAGAAAGCAGAATTACCGGGTATATATGGGGGATGTGCGATTGTGGATTCCTCGATATCGACACTATACTTACCCTGATGTCATGGTGATTCAGGGCGAGCCTATCTACATGGGCACAGGAACTACGACTGTCATGAACCCCATCCTGATCGCGGAGGTTCTTTCAAAATCGACACGAAACTATGATCAGGGTGAGAAGTTTATGTACTACCGTTCGATTTCAGAAATGCGGGAGTATATTCTGATTGATCAAAAACAATTCCATGTCATGCAACACACTCAAACTTCTGAAGGGAAATGGTTGCTGACGGAGTATGAAGGTGAAGGCTCTACTTTGTTGTTCAATACGGTTGAGTTGAAAGTGCCTCTGGATGAGCTTTATGCAGGAGTTGATTTTAGTGAGGTTGAAGCGTAACGGCACACTTGCGGAGTGCAATTTGTCTGGGGCTGAACTGGGGCACAAGGGGCGATCGAAGGGGGTGAAAATTTAGTCCAATTCTAGTCCAGGGGAGGGAGCCGATCGCTTGTAATACTTTTCAGGTAAGGATTATAGTTCTTTGATTTACTGCGGTCTCCGCAACTAATCAAGGGGTTGATTCATGGAGCAGAGGTAATGGCAAAGCCGTAGATGAATGATGAGTATAGAGACTTAAACAGAACCTTAAACAATGTCTTGCACCCATACATTTGTTTGTGATTTTCACACGCGAAAATTACTTCTTTAGACTGAATCTTAGCTCAAGCAAGTCAAAGTAGAGGAATTCCATGTAAACGCTGAGCGGAAGTTCTAATACACTTAAAGCAAGAGTGATTTATTCAAGACTTAGTTCTGATATAGAGAAAACTCATATCTATGCTGTCCTGTATGGCACCAGGTATTAGTTTGTTAATGGATCTAAGTATTCTGTTAAACAGTCGCTACAGAGTAAAAAATGAACCCTTGTCGGAAACTAAGTCTGTTTGCAATGGATTCTAATAATGGATACCTGAAATGGAACAGTTTGCGATCGCAGATGTAGACCGCGCTTCCGCCTCTCACCGAGTTGTGATTGTTGGCGGCGGCTTTGGTGGCTTATATGCTGCTAAAACCTTGGGACGCTTTAAGCATATTAAGACGACGTTAATCGACAAACGCAATTTTCATCTTTTTCAACCCTTACTCTATCAAGTTGCAACGGGAAAACTCTCTCCTGGAGACATTTCATCACCCCTACGAGCGATTCTCAGCCATTACCGGAATGTCACAGTGCTGATGGATGAGGTAAAAGACATTGAACCCGAACAACATCAGGTCATTGTCCAAACTGGAACAGTGCCTTACGACACTTTGGTTGTGGCAACAGGGGTCAGCCATCATTATTTTGGGAACGAGCAATGGGCAGAAGTTGCACCTGGGCTTAAAACCGTTGAAGATGCGATCGAAATGCGACGGCGAATTTTTCGGGCATTTGAAGTTGCTGAAAAAGAAACCGATCCAGAAAAGCGTCGAGCCTGGCTAACGTTTGTGGTTGTAGGGGGTGGGCCGACGGGTGTAGAGCTGGCTGGAGCATTAGGAGATTTGGCTCACCATGCCCTAAAGCACGATTTTCGCAGCATTGATACGAGAGAGACGCGAATCTTGTTATTGGAAGGAGTCGATCGCATTTTACCGCCTTACCCACCTGAACTTTCAGCCCTTGCTGCCAAATCGCTGGAACACTTGGGCGTAACCGTACAAACGCAATCCTTCGTGATTGGGATTACAGAAGATACCGTTACGGTTCGTCGAGACGACCAAACAGAGACAATTCCAGCCAAAACGGTGCTTTGGGCCGCAGGCGTTCGGGCCTCAGGGATGAGTAAAGTATTGGCAGACCGAGCAGGGGCAACTCTCGATCGCGCCGGACGAGTCATTGTCAACCCTGACTTAAGTGTGCCAGGACAACCCGATATTTTTGTAGTCGGCGATCTAGCCCATTACGCCCATCAAGACAATCAACCTCTACCAGGTGTCGCTCCAGTTGCCATGCAGCAAGGTGCTTATGTCGCTAAACTAATCCAACGACGACTGCAAGGACAAGAACTGCCACCCTTCCACTATTCCGACGGGGGGAGCTTAGCAGTAATTGGCCAGAATGCTGCCGTTGCCAACTTGGGGCGGTTAAAGCTCTCTGGATTTCCCGCCTGGCTGATTTGGGTATTTGTCCATATTTATTACCTGATTGAGTTTGACAACAAGCTAATTGTCATGATCCAGTGGTTCTGGAATTACTTCAGCCGTAAAGGAGGCTCTCGGCTGATTACGCAGGAGAAAAGCCCATTGAATCCTTCAGAACTGGGAGGGAAAATTGGTTGACGTAGTGATTGGTCTAGATCTAGGAACAGGAGGCGTACGGGCGATCGTCGTTAACCGAGACGGGAAATTAATCGCTCAGACGACAAAAAGTTATCCCCTACTCACGCCACAGCCCGGATGGACAGAGCAAAATCCCGCAGACTGGGTAGAAGCAAGCCTGGATGCCCTATCCGAGGTAGCACAACATCTGGGTGAGAATCGTCCGATCGCCCTTGGTTTATCAGGGCAAATGCATGGCATGGTTCCCCTCGATGGAAACGGAACCGTCATTAGACCAGCAATTTTATGGAATGACCAGCGCACCGGAAAAGCAGTGGAAGCGATCGAAGCCGTAATTCCCCGTCAGGAATTAATTCAGCGTACCGGCAATCCTGCAATTACCGGATTTCAGCTTCCCAAACTGGTCTGGTTGCGAACGGCAGAACCCCAAGCCTATGCTCAAGTTCGCCACATCTTATTACCTAAAGATTACCTGGGTTATGTATTAACCGGCGAATTGATCACAGAACCCTCCGATGCCTCAGGAACAGGTTGTTTGAACCTATCCCATCGACAGTGGGATGAGGATATTCTGAAGGCCCTGGAGTTTGATCCAACAGGGTTTCCAACGGTCATAGAATCAACGGCGATCGCCGGACACCTGAAACCAGACCTTGCAACTCATTTGGGATTGCCCGATGGATTACCCATCATTGCGGGTGGAGGAGATAATGCGGCAGCGGCGATCGGGTTGGGTATTTCTGCCAACAACCTGAACCGAGGCAGTCTGAGTATCGGCACATCCGGTGTCATCTTTGCCCCCTGCGATCGTCCCCTACCCGATCCAGAAGGACGAGTGCATTTGTTTTGTCATGCCGATGGCGGCTATCACCTGTTAGGCGTGACCCTGGCAGCAGGCGGCTCATTGCGTTGGTATCAAGAGACGATCGCCCCTCAAATTGCCTTCCCAGATTTAATGCAAATGGCAGAGCATTCCCAACCCGGTGCGCGTGGCGTATTATTTTTGCCTCATTTAGCAGGCGAACGCAGTCCTCATCTTGATCCAGACACGCGGGGAGCCTGGGTCAACCTCTCCTTAGCCCACACCCAAGCTGATCTGGTACGAGCCGTCCTAGAAGGCGTTGCCTTTAGCCTCCGAGAAACCCTCGACGTAATTCACCCCATCACTCCCCTGCATCAACTCCTAGCAACGGGCGGAGGGGCACGATCGCACACCTGGTTACAAATTCTCGCAGATGTATTGCAAACAGAATTAATTGCTCCCAAAGCCGAGGAAGGGGCTGCCTATGGAGCAGCAATTTTGGCAATGGTGGGGGTGGGGGCCTACCCAGATTTAGAAACAGCGTTCAAAATTCTGCCTCCGGTGGGTGAAACGGTTCAACCCCAGCCGAACTCGATGTATGAAGCGGCGTTCGATCGGTATCAGAAATTGTATGAAGCGTTGAAAGGGGTGCGGTAAAAGGATTTACTCTGAGTGTTCGGCTTTTTAAAGGGGGCTAGGGGGATCTAAACAGGGTTTGCGATCGAACAATTGGTTGACTGGGCAGGCAAGATGCCCACCCCACAAGTAGGGGCGATTCGTGAATCGCCCTTATTTTTCGTGAATCGCCCTTATTTTTCGTGAATCGCCCTTGCTTCTTCCAAGAATCCCCCTGTTCAGAAACAGAAATTACCGCACCAGAACGGTCATGTATTTCCCACTGGCAAAGGGAGCCGGAATGATGGGAGTGAACTGAACCCGGTCAGTAGCAATCCGCCGCACATAGAACTCATTCATGGTGAAAATCACCTGATCCCGCGTACCGATAATCCAAACCTGCACCCGTTCATCCTGAGTGACGGGCAGCAGTTCATTGAACTCTGAAGACATATTTGATTTCCTCGCTGATGATTATGGGAAGAAAAGCTTAAGGTGTGGGAAGCAGCTTTCTAGAAACAACTCCCCAAGCTCCGTCATGCATCAGCGAGGCTGTCGATCGCAGACCCATCACAAACAGGAATGATCTACAATCAGACAGCCTTGCCCTCTGTGATTGGCAGAGTGCCAGGTTAGCTGGTTAGGGTTGTTGGACGCTTCCCTAATCAGCGTTACACCTCACCTTAAGCGGGTTTGAGTAGACTGGCTCCTTCGGCTGAAAAAACCAGTATCGCAACAGCATAAAGGATACGTGCCCACAACACAAGCGTATCCAGATACTTTTTCGCCTAGTACGATTTCCGTAGCGTAGGCATCCTGCCCGTGAGCGATCTATCCTGCCAATCCCAAAGGATATACTCCGAATCACGCTTTGAGGGTGGCAAGAATCCCCTGAGCCGCCGCCTCATCAGTAATCAACCCAGTAATCAACTTACCGTGTAGAGCCGCCAGAATTGCTTCCACCTTTTTTTCACCGCCCGCCACACCAATGATCAAACGTTGGGCAGGTTGCTGCAACGGCACACTGGCAACACGGCTATTGGTTCCTTGCTGGAGCAAAACTCCCTGGTAATTATAGGCCCAACCCGCAATCTCCCCAACGGCTCCCAACTCAATCAACTCCGCAACCTCACTATCATTAATGAATCCGTCTTGGTGGAGAGGGGCATTCCAGGCGATCGGACTGATACCCACAAAAGTTGCTTTTGCCTGCTCTGCCAGGGTTTTGACCGTCATAAACGATCGCTGTGTTTGCAAGAGCTGCCGCTCTTCAATACTGGTGGCCACCACCGGAGTAGGAACCGGAAACACTTGAGAACCAACCCGATCGGACAAATGCATCACAACTTCATAATGCCCCGCCCGCCCACAGTACGACATATTGCCAGTAATCGAGACAACTTTGTGTTGCGGCTGATCCATCGCTGGAATTTGCTCCACCATTGCCCGCAAGGTTCGCCCCGAAGAAAATGCCAAAATCGTTGGAGCCTTTGCAGTCAGATACGCCTCCAGGTAATTGGCTGCACACACCCCAATTCCATTAAAGCGATTGACATCGCCATCACTCGGCACCACCTCACACAAAGACAGTTGAAATTGATCCCGTAAGGCTTCTGCTAGCACAATACACTCGCTCAAAGGATGGTCAAGCCGAAACTTGATGAGCTTTTCGCTAACCGCTAACGCCACCAGACGTTGAGCAGCCTGACGAGAGACATTGAGTTTAGTGGCAACTTCTTCCTGAGTATTGCCTGCAATGTAATAGAGCCAGGCAGCATGAGCCGCAAGGTCAAATTTGCGATCGCGACGTTCAGAAAAGGGATCTTTCATACTCCACCTCAATGTAGCAGTAACCCGCGTTTCCCCCTTTTAAAGTCAGCATCTATCCAAAGAGTGATTTTTTGCTCAGATAAATTTTATTTGATAATACAATAATTTTCAGGCATTAAATTCTGCATCCTGGCTAACCTCTCGCCAAAATGCTGGCTCATGAATAGCTTTCTCCCAAAAGCGAGCCGATTGGATTTGTGCCAAAGTCCAATTCTTTGCTTGCCTCAGATCAGTACAGCGTAAATCAGCATCTATGAAAGTTGCTCCTCTCAAATCTGCATGGCTCAGGTCAGCATCCATCAGGTTTGCACCAACCAAGTCGGCATCCATTAAATTGACACCACTAAGATTGGCAATTCCCAAGATGGCGTAGCTCAGGTCAGCATCCATCAGGTTTGCACCCCGAAGATTTGCATCAATCAAGTTCGCATGACTGAGATTCGCATGGCTGAGATTGGCATTCACAAAGTTAGCCTTCACCAGATCCGTATGGCTGAGATCCGCACAAGTAAGAATCGCTCCCTGTAGGTCAATCTCCTGCAAGTGCGCCCCCGGAAGATGAATGCCCCTCAGGGAAACCCCATCTTCATTAAGATCCTGAAGAGCCTGAATGCGAGCATAGCTAGTTGCCACTTTCGCTGCTGCTGCATGGTCAATCACTTGCCAGGCTTCATAATGCTTTTGGGCCTTCCGGTTAGGAGCTTCCTTAAAAAAGAAAATAACCGCTGTCACGATCGCGATCGACTCTGCATGTTCAAACAGCACCCTAACAACATCCCGCACCGATTGAATCGTATCCGCCTCCAGCCAAAGCGCAATCAACGCTAAAACGAGGACGGCACCCGTTGCCGATAACCAAGTTGGAATTTGCTGAACAGCCCGTTCGACCCGATTGAAAGCCTCTTTGCGTTTCATGCTACTTCTAGTCTCCCCGACTTGGCCATCCCTTACTGACCACCCGTAATATCCAGGTTAAACCCAGTAATGTAACTCGCTTCATCGCTCATCAAAAATGCCACCCCGTTAGCCACCTCCTCCAAACTGCCCAATCGACGCAGCGGCACTGAATCAATCATCTGTTGTTCCACAACTTTAGGGTCAGCATCAAAATACTGCGAGCCTACTGCCGCTTGCAATTCAGTTTGCCGTGTCCACATCACACCAGGGCCAATCAGCGAAGGGGAAAGCGAATTGACTCGAATCTTGTCAGGAGCCAAATCTTTCGCAGCAGTTTGAGTCATCCCAATCACCGCAAACTTAGAAGCAGCATACGCCAGCATATTCGGTGGCCCATCCACTCCCGCATGACTCGCCATATTAACGATCGCACCACCACCAACACTGCGAAGATGTTGAGCCGCAGCTTTTAGAACATGAAAAACACCAACCACATTAATATTAATTACCTTTTGAAAATCATCCTCAGGATACTCATCAGTCTTAGCAAATACCCCTTGATAGCCCGCATTGTTGAAAATGTAGTGAATTGATTCAAACTGCGCTACCGCATCAGAAAATGCCTTAGTTACACTGTCTGAAAGCGTCACATCACAACGAAATGCACCCACAGGCACATTGTACGGTTTCAATTGCTGCACCACGTCCGCCATTTTTGTTTCATTTAAATCCAGCAGAACCACTCCCGCCCCATTTGCTGCAAAGCGGTGTGCCGCGGCCTTCCCGATATCTCCCGCCCCACCTGTAATTAAGATTGTTTTTCCCTCAAACTGATACGTTGCGCTTGCATTCACTTTTCTTAACTCCTTGTTAATCAAGAATTGTTTCAAATCTCTGTAAAGGATTTAGTTTTAGAACTCAGCTCTGTATGATTTCTATTATTGAGCTTTTGCTCACGGATAGAGCATAAAATCAAAATTTACTTGCTCAACTTTTAATAAAAGGAGCTAGCGATGCGTACCTTCCGCTTCGCCAAGATCATAGTTGCATTTATCGTCGGAATCGTCCTGATGCAGCTATTGCACGCTTGTACCCCAGGTTCACAAGCAGCAGACAGAACAAGATTGACGATCGCCACGGTCAACAACGGCGACATGATCGTAATGCAAGGGCTTTCCAGTCGGTTTGAGGAAGAAAACCCCGACATTGAATTGAGATGGGTCGTACTGGAAGAAAACGTGTTGCGCCAGCGCACGACCACCGATGTCGCCAGCCAAGGTGGACAATTTGATGTTTTAACGATCGGGTCGTATGAAACGCCAATTTGGGCCCGACGCGGTTGGCTCAGACCCTTGAATTTACCTGAGGATTACGATGTAAACGATTTGCTAGACCCTGTACGGGAAGGGCTTTCCAGCGACGGACAACTCTATGCAGTGCCGTTCTATGGGGAAAGCTCGATGCTGTATTACCGCAGAGATCTGTTTGAGAATGCCGGAATTACCGTTCCCGAACAGCCCACCTATACCCAAGTCAGAGATTGGGCCAGCAGAATCCATGATCCCCAAAACGGAGTCTACGGCATGTGTCTGCGGGGAAAACCAGGCTGGGGGGAAAACATGGCCTTTCTGACGACCCTGGTGAATACCTTTGGAGGGCGATGGTTTGACCTGGATTGGAATCCAACAATTAACACCCCCGCTTGGCAAGAGGCGATCGGCTACTACGTTGATCTAATGCAGAACTATGGGCCCCCAGGAGCTAGCTCAAATGGATTCAACGAAAATCTGGCCCTATTCTCAACAGGAAGATGCGGAATGTGGATCGATGCCACAGTTGCCGCGGGGCTAATCTCCAACCCAGAACAGTCAAATGTCTATGACAGGGTTGGTTTTGCTCGCGCTCCGATCGATGAGTATGCCAATGGTTCTAACTGGCTATGGGCATGGGCTTTGGCAATTCCCAAAACGTCAAAATCTCCTGAAGCCGCAGAACGCTTCCTTGCTTGGGCAACCTCAAAGGAATACATCCAACTCGTTGCCGAAGAGAATGGTTGGGTCGCTGTCCCTCCCGGAACGCGGACATCTACCTACGAGAACTCCAACTATCAAGAAGCGGCTCCCTTTGCCTCCATTGTTCTCCGATCGATTCAATCTGCTGACATTACCCAACCTGCTGCCCAACCGACCCCCTATCAAGGTGTGCAGTATGTCGATATTCCAGAATTTCAGGCGATTGGATCATCCGTTGGGCAAACGATGGCCGCTGCATTAACCGGCAGCACGTCGATCGACCAAGCATTGCAGCAAGCTCAGGCTTCAACGGAACGCTTCATGAGACACACAGGGTATATCGAGTGATGGGGATTGGTAATGGGTAATGAATGATGGGTAATGGGTAATGGGTGATGGGTAATAGTAATTGGTAATAGGTATCGCACAGGACATTCGTTAGCTGACAGAACCATTGAACGCTCATCCCCATCCCCCCTCACCCATTCCCGATTCCCGATTCCCGATTCCCGATTCCCCACTACCGATTCCCCCTCACCCATTCTGCAAAACTAAACTATTACACTTCCCATGTCTTCTTCATTAACCGTAGAACGTCATCCTGAAACTCGACCACCTGAGCAACGAACCCACCGTCAGGTTTCCACCTTACCGTTAGTTGCTCCTTCCGTCATTGCTTTGCTGTTGTGGATGATTGTGCCACTGGTGATGACAATTTGGTTTTCCTTTCAGCGGTATAACCTATTAAATCCAGAGGCAAGAGAATTTATTGGGTTTGGAAATTTTACGTTCATCCTCAGTGATCCAGGCTTTTGGATTTCGATCGGCATCACCATTCTTCTCGTTGTCTCTGTTCTAGTCATCACGATCGGATTAGGAACGTTACTCGCCATTCTGTTTGATCAGGAGTTTCCAGGTCAGGGTATTGCGCGAGTGCTGGCAATTTCACCATTCTTTGTCATGCCCACCGTGAGTGCGCTGATTTGGAAAAATATGCTGATGCATCCGGTGAATGGGCTATTCGCTCAGATCACACGAGGATTGGGACTAGGGGCGATCGACTGGTTCGCTAATTTTCCACTGTTGGCAATCATTATCATCGTGTCGTGGGAGTGGTTGCCCTTTGCCCTTTTAATTTTGTTAACTGCCATTCAGTCGTTGGATCATGAACAGCTCGAAGCCGCCCACATGGATGGAGCCAAACCACTCGCACTCTTTCGGTTCGTGATGCTGCCCCATCTCAGTCGAGCGATCGCCGTCGTTGCCATGATTGAGACTATCTTTTTCCTAACCATCTTTGCGGAAATCTTTGTCACCACCGGAGGCGGCCCTGGATTAGCCACCACCAACCTTGCCTACTACATTTTCCTGAAAGCACTGCTGGAATTTGATGTGGGTGGTGCTTCAGCGGGCGGTTTGATCGCCGTGATCCTAGCAAACATTGTGGCGATCTTTTTAATGCGTAGTGTGGCTCGTAATTTGGATACTTAATGGGGACACTTGAAATGACACGTAAAAATTCTCGTAAATGGCTGTGGGCAGTGCTGGGCTGGTTGGTTGCTTGCCTATTGTTCTTCCCCATTTTCTGGATGTTTCTCACCAGTTTCAAAACCGAAGTGGCCGCGGTTGCCACACCGCCCCAACTCTTTTTTCAACCCACATTAGAAAACTATGTGGAAATTCAAGCGCGGGCAGACTATCTCAACTATGCGTTTAACAGTGTTGCCATTTCGGTTGGCTCAACTATCCTGGCACTGCTGCTTGCAGTTCCTGCTGCCTATGCGATGTCGTTTTTCCCAACCAAACGGACAAAAGGAACGCTGATGTGGATGTTGTCTACCAAAATGTTACCCTCAGTCGGTGTGTTGGTTCCGGTCTACATTCTGTGTCGGGAAACGGGTTTGTTAGATTCTCGCATTGGTCTCATCATCATCTACACCCTGATCAATTTACCGATCGTAGTTTGGATGATCTACAGCTTCTTCAAAGAAGTTCCCAAAGAGATTCTGGAAGCCGATCGCATGGATGGAGCCAGCACCCAACAAGAACTGCGCCATGTGTTGTTGCCCCTCGCATTGCCAGGAATTGCCTCCACCGCCCTGCTATCCATCATTCTGTCCTGGAATGAAGCCTTCTGGAGCCTGAACTTAACCACAGCAGATGCAGCTCCGCTAACTGCCTTTATCGCATCCTTTTCCAGCCCGCAAGGATTGTTTTGGGCGAAATTATCAGCAGCATCCACATTGGCGATCGCCCCAATTCTGATCTTTGGCTGGTTCAGTCAACGGCAGCTGGTTCGAGGGCTGACTTTTGGTGCAGTGAAGTAGGGAATAGGTAATGGGTAGTGGGTAATGGGTAGTGGGTGATAAAGAATAGGGAGTTAATGATTAATGGATGATGTGTATCGTTCAATCACCAATCACCCATTACCAATCACCAATCACCCATTACCAATCACCAATCGCAATCACTTGATAGGAGCCATTCATGTCTACAGTTACTTTAAGAGATATCCATAAACGGTACACCGATGTTGAAGTCATCAAAGGCATTGACCTTGACATTAACGATCAAGAGTTTGTAGTGTTTGTCGGCCCATCGGGCTGTGGAAAATCAACTTTACTTCGCATGATCGCAGGATTAGAAGACATCTCCTCTGGCGATTTGTTAATTGATGGTGAGAGAGTGAATGATGTGCCGCCAGACAAGCGCGGCTTGGCCATGGTGTTTCAAACCTATGCCCTGTATCCTCACATGACCGTAGCCGAAAATATGGCGTTTAGCCTCCGCCTTGCTGGAATGTCGAAACAACAGCGACTGGAACGGGCGCGAGAGGTGGCCCGTACACTCCAGTTAGAACCACTTCTCAACCGCAAACCCAAAGAACTATCCGGAGGACAGCGACAGCGAGTGGCGATCGGTCGGGCATTGGTTCGTAGTCCCAAAGTCTTTTTGTTTGATGAACCTTTGTCCAACCTGGATGCAGCATTGCGGGTACAAATGCGACTGGAACTGGCAAGCCTCCACGACAGTTTACAAGCCACTATGATTTATGTAACGCACGATCAAGTAGAAGCAATGACCCTTGCTGACAAGATCGTTGTGTTACAGGGTGGCATTGTTGAGCAGGTGGGGTCGCCTCTAGAGCTATATCACCATCCCCGCAATCTCTTCGTTGCCGGATTCATTGGCTCACCCAAAATGAACTTTCTTACCGTCACGGTATCAGCCGTTAATGACTCCGGGACAACCGTTCAACTTCCGGGCGATGCCAGCATAACGATTCCAGTCAAACCAGGCAGCCTTTCCGTCGGCGACAGAGCCACCTTGGGCATTCGACCCGAACACCTGAAACTGGATCAAACTAATCCAACTTTAACAGGTGAAGTGCTGGTCGTAGAACGATTGGGTGGAGAAACATTTCTCTACGTCAGGATTGCTGGCGGCGACACGCTGATTGTGCAAACCGACGGAGATAATCCCAGCCGAATGCACGATCGCGCCCTCATCCGTATCAATGGCGAGCTTTGCCACCTGTTTGATCAAAACGGTGAATCCGTTCCCAAATCTCGTCGTCATCACCTCACAGATGAATCTCATGAACAGCAATACCAAAGCAGAGTCAGCTATCAAGCTGAATGAAGCCTCTCTATCTCGTTTAGCCAATCATGTTCGCGTTCCGCAGTACGATCGCCACCACATCACCAATGGCATTATCCATATTGGGGTGGGTGGATTTCATCGAGCGCATCAGGCTCTCTATCTCGATCAATACTTTCACCAAAATCCTAATAGCGATTGGGGAATCTGCGGTGTGGGCTTGCTGGAATTCGACCAGCGGATGCGGGATGCCTTGAGTTCCCAGGATTGCCTGTATACTCTGGTGGAACGATCGCCCGAAAGCGACAACGCCAGAGTGATTGGGGCAATTACCCAATACCGATTTGCCCCAGACGATCGGCAGGCCGTGATTGATGCCATGGCTGATCCCGAATGTCGGATTGTCACCCTCACCGTGACGGAAGGTGGATATTACTACATTGAGGGCAGTGGCGAGTTTGATGTCAATCATCCGACGATTCAGTATGATCTTCAGCATCCAGATCAACCGATCGGTGTCTATGGCTTTCTCACTGCCGCTCTTGATCAACGTCGAAAAAATGGATTAGCACCATTCACTGTTTTATCCTGCGATAATCTTCAGGGCAACGGCAACATTGTCAAAAAAATGTTAACCACGTTTGCAGAATTGCGCGATCCAGAATTGGGACGCTGGATTGCTGACCACGTTGCCTTTCCCAACTGCATGGTCGATCGCATTACGCCTGCAACCACTCCATCAGACATTGAAATGGTAAAAGAGCAATTTGGCATTGAAGATGCGTGGCCAGTCGTTGCTGAACCCTTCTTACAATGGGTCGTGGAAGACAAATTCTGTGCGGGTCGGCCAGACCTGGAAACCGTTGGCGTGCAGTTTACAGACGATGTTCATCCCTACGAGATGATGAAGATTCGTTTACTCAACGCCAGCCATCTGCTGATTGGTTATTTGGGCACTTTAATGGGCTACTCCTATGTCCATGAGACAATGGCTGATCCGCTAATTCGACAGGCAGTAGAACAGTTAATGGAGGAAGTCACACCAACACTTCAACCCGTCGCTGGAATTGATCTTGATCAATATAAAAGAACGTTAATTGAACGATTTGCCAATCCTAAAATTCGTGACCAACTTCCCCGTGTCAGTCTCAACGGCTCTGCCAAAGTGCCTAAATGGGTACTTAGTTCTGTGCGAGACAAACTACGGCAGGATAGCACGATCGACTACTTGAGCCTGACGATCGCTGCCTGGTTCCGCTACTTAAATGGACAGGATGACCAAAGCAAGCCCATTTCAGTGGATGATCCAATGGCAGAGATTTTGACTCAACGGGCCCAATCAGGCGGTGCCGATCCCAGCCCTCTCCTCAGTCTATCTGAGCTTTTTGGCGACCTCTCCCAGTCTTCCCGTTTTGTTGAGGCAGTGACGAATCATCTTGGCAATCTCTATCAAGCTGGGGCAAAAGCAACTTTGACACAGTTGCTCCAGGTTCACAAATAGCCAAAATGTTTTGCAAACAGGGTGCGTTTCGCGCTGAACAGGTGGACTTGTAACCCGTCAAAAACTTGCAGCGCAGTAAGGCAACCTCCGGCTAATTCTGCTCAAAGGACAGCAGCAGCTTCCGCAACAAGCGCATCAACGTTTCACGCTCCGATTCCTTTAAAGCTCCGAGAAGCTCATGTCCATTGGCAACATGGGCTTCGATCGCTTGCTCAATGAGAGCTAACCCGTCATCGGTTAGCGCAATCAAAATTCCCCGACGATCGTTTGGGTCAGGAACCCGCTTGACCCATTTCGCTCGCTCTAATTGGTCAATTCGATGGGTCATAGTTCCCGATGAAACCATCAGCGCATTAAACAAATCCGTTGGCGAAAGCTGATAAGGGAAACCTGAACGCCGTAGAGTTGCCAGCACATCAAATTCTCCAGGATTTAGCCCAAACTCAGAAACCGTCGCATGAATAGAGCGATCGAGGTGCTTCGCCAGCCTTGCCATCCGTCCCAGTAAACCCATTGAGGATGCATCCAGGTCAGGACGTTCACGCTGCCACTGTCCCAAAATCTCATCGACAGCATCTTGCTTCATCCGGCTGTTCACCCAACTTCTTTCAAATTAACTCTTAATGTTAATTATCTTAACATCAAGACATCTGCTACAATCTTGATATCAAGTATCTTGACTTCAAGATAAATTCACCTGGAGATTTCGTGATGGACGGACGAACAATCTATCTTTTAGCAGCCCTGGTTGGTGGAGCGGTTCTTCCGGTTCAAGTTGCCTTAAACACCCTGTTGCGGCGCTATGTAGGTGAACCGATGCAGGTTACGTTTATTTCCTACCTTGCGGGAGCCTTAGCATCGCTGCTGATCTGTTTCCTGGCGCGCTATCCCCTGCCAACCGCAACAGCACTCACTCAAACCTCCTGGTGGATGTGGGTAGGTGGCTGTTTAGGAACGTTTTATGTCTGGTCAACCATTTTCGCAACGCCCAAAATTGGAGCTGCCCTTGCGCTTGCCCTCACGATCGCAGGTCAAATGATTGCCGCACTTTTCTTAGATCATTACGGTGCGATCGGTTTAACCCGATATGCCGCAAGTCCGACAAGAATCACAGGCGTTGTTCTTGTTGTTCTGGGCGTTTCCCTAGTCGCATCTGTCAAGCGTTAGGATCGCTTCTCTTAATCGCCCCTTGCTCCAAATCATTGCCTCAAATCTGGCATCGGGTGCCCTTTAAAGCACTGCCTAGCCCCCATTCAACACTTTACGAAACACAATCTTGTCATCACCCGTCGCATAGAAATCCCGAATGCGAGCCTCCTCCTCGTAGCCACACTTCACATAAAACGATCGCGTGCGATCGAAGCTTGGTAGCCCTGACGTTTCCACCAGCAGCATCCGCCCACCACGCGCCTCCAACGTTTGTTCAACGTAGTGTAACAGTGCCGCCCCTCGTCCTTCACCTTGGCGGTCAGGTCGTATCGCAATCAATTGCAGGTTCCACGTCCGATCGGTCATTCGCTCCGGTTCGCAGTAGGCAACCCCCACCGGCCCATTATCGTCATCGGTAATCCAAAAATGAGTCCTGTCACTGTCACCCCTGAAGTAACCGGCCAGCATTTCACTCAATGCCTCAAGCTCGTTTGGCTGAAAACCGATCGCATTGGCAATGTCAATGAGGGTAGCCGCATCATCGGGTGTACTCGGTCGAATCATGGTGAACTCCAGCAGATTAAAGCAGCAGGTTAGTGTACATTGAACTAAACTAATCGTACTACAATATACTACAAGATTTAGTTTGCTCAATTCTAATGGAAGTTCAACAAATCGTTAGGTCATTTCGTGGGATGGACATCTTGCCTGTCCTTTCACCGAGTAAGCGATATATTTGCCCTTGACCGATGCAACCGATAACGAATAAAACGTTCGCCTGCGATCTGCAATTCACCATCAACCTTAAAACCCAATCGAAGTAATGCTTTTACCCGCGTCCTTGTCGGTGGAAGCAACACAGTCACCGATTCAAAACCCATGTCTATAAAGGCACGTCTGATGATCTCATCGTAAATTGCCTTACCCATGCCCCAGTAGTCAGGGTGTAAAACCAACCCCACATCGACTTCTCCATTTTCAGGTTGTAAACCACCCCAGCCCGCAAACTCACCATCTACAATAAATGCCCAAGGGCCGTATCCATATTCCTCCCAAAGTTTTTCTTTGTTCGTGATCCAGGCTGCACATTCAGCATCTCCAAAATTCCCTTGACTGAGCGGCATATGACGACGGACTAAAGGATTCGTGTGCAGAGCGATAAAGTGCGATCTTTCAACTTCATTGAGTCGCCTAAATTCAAGATTCATGCTGTTGCCTCACAAATGAAACTTCACGATCGCCAAGTTTTGAACATTTCAATCAGCCTTCAACGACCTTATCTATAATCTACGGCAGAACGTTCTGCTTCACTCGTGCAGATTATCTTTAAGTCCTACAAACGCTCTCCGATCGATGGGTATGGGCATTATTATATAGTGATTTTAAAGGTATTTCCATAGTGACTAATCTGATACTGGAATTAGAAAAATGTTCGTCTTTCAAGCAGAACTTCTGCTTCCTGGGGTGGTAAAGGTCTAGAAAAAAAATACCCCTGTCCGAGTTCACAACCAAGACGTTGTAGCCGTTCGAGTTGCTGTCGTGTTTCAATCCCTTCAGCGATCGCTTCCAGATTCAGTTGGTTGCTCAATGCCACAATCGTTTCAACAATTTCATCGTTCCGATCGTTCCCCTGCATATCGCTCACAAAAGAGCGATCGATTTTCAACGTATCCACAGGTAAGCGGTGAAGATAGCTCAACGAAGAATATCCCGTACCAAAGTCATCAATGCTCGTTTGAACCCCTCGTTCTCGTAAACGCTCTAGCAACGCGATCGTATCTTCCACATTGTCAATTAACATACTTTCGGTAATTTCCAGCGTCAGGCAACTACTATTTAAGCCTGCTTGCACCAGAGCTTGTTCCACCTCGTCAATGAAACGATCGCCTAAAAAATCGCGGGCTGAGAGATTAACGCTGACCTTTAGAACCGCATTATCAAAAGCTTTTTGCCAAACCGCAAGCTGTTGACAAGCAATACGCAGCATCCAGCGGTCTATCGCAACAATTAGCCCTGTTTCTTCAGCCACCGCCAAAAATTCTCCAGGAGCAACAAGCCCGCGTGTCGAGTTCTGCCAGCGGACGAGTGCCTCAAATCCGACCAGTTGTCCACTATTTAATGCCACGATCGGCTGATAGTAAACCACAAATTCCTGACGTTCAATGGCTTTGCGGAGGTCATTTTCCAGATGCAGCCGCTTGAGAGCTTGAGTATGCATTTCTGCATTGAAAATTTCGTATCTAGCTCTACCTTGGGCTTTCGCCCGATACATGGCAATGTCGGCATCACGAATTAGGTCAGACGCTTGATCGTACTCTCTACTGCCCAAAACAATGCCAATGCTGGTGCTAACAAAAACTTCATGCCCTTCCAGCATCAAAGGAGACTGTAGTTCTGTAAAAATGCGTTCAGCCGTTTTAACCGCCTCTTGAATGCCTTTAATTTCTTCAAGCACGATAATGAATTCATCACCTCCCAAACGGGCGGCGAGGTCAGTAGCACGAATGCTGGACTGGAGCTTGTGGGCAAAGCTAATCAGCAGTTCATCCCCTGCTAGGTGTCCCAAACTATCATTCACGACTTTAAAGCGGTCTAAATCCATAAATAGAACCGCGAAGCAGTAGCCGTTCACCCGTTTGGCTCGGTTAATTGCTAGCTCCAGTCGCTTTATCAACAGATTTCGGTTCGGTAAATCGGTCAAGGCATCATGCAGCGCATTATAAATCAGCCGTGCTTCAGCCTGTTTGCGATCGCTAATATCCTGAAAAGCGGCGATCGCATAGGCGATTTGTCCTTGCTCATCAAAGATTGGCGTTGCCCATACTTCTAAAGGAATCACACGCTCCTCGCGACGAAGCTCAATATCTTCCGCTTGAACCGTTTCCCCCCTGAGGGCCCGCATGGCTGGCAAATCTTCAACGGGATAAGGCTGCAACGTTCCCGCTCGATATTGCCGAAATGTCTCGATAAGCTGATCTCTCTCAGTGTTGAGCGGTTGGTTGAAATAAAGCAGCGTTTGCCCAACGCGATTGAGATAGGTTAATTGGCCAGTTTTGTCATGGACTGCAACCCCGACCGGCAATGCTTCTAGAAACTGCGTTACACGGCTTTCACTGGCGAGTAACTCCTGATTGAGCGATCGCATTTGCGTAAAAGAGTCCTGTAGCTGCATTGTCATCTGGTTAAACGAATTTGCCAACTCCCTCACTTCACGGACGCGATCGGCAGTAATGGTTTGCTGAAAGTTTCCCTGAGCAATTTCCTTGGCAGCCTGATTAAGTTGCAGCAGAGGGCGAGTCAGCCAACGAGTCGTCAGAATGCCAGAATAAGCAGCGATCACCAACGCAGCGATGCACAGCAGAATCGTCGTGCGCGTGTTGGCATCAATCTGCGCCATAAAGTCAGACTCCGGCACCACAACGACAATCAGCCAATCAATTCCCCACTGGTCTTGATACGGAAAAACCTCAATGAAATAGGGTTCACGATTAATGAGAACCTGAAGCTGTTCCGCTGTGTTAATTTCCTCCAGGTTGCCGAATTGTTCCAAAAGAGACTGAGTAGCTTCCTGAAGCACAAGATTACCGCTCGTTGCCACCGTCATTCGCTCTGTTTGCCCTGCTTCGTCAATTAAAAAAGGCTGTGGAGAGGTAGAGCTAGCCACCAGTTCCCCGTCTCGTTCCAAAATAAAGGTTTGCCCAGATTGCCCAATCTCCAGGTGATAAAGAAACTCACTAATCGTTCCTAACGCCAAATTATTGCCCAAAACACCTTGCAAAGCTCCGTCATCATTCGTCAAAGGAGTACTCGCAGGTAAATCAATGCTCGGTGCAACCTGGAGAGGAAAAATCTCACCCCACGTTGGCATGTTCCTGGCGATCGCAGACGTATACCAAGGACGCTGCCGCACATCAATAAAATTGGGAATTACAGATCGAAACTCTGCCAACTGCCCCTGTGCATTCCCCGTAAAAACTTCAGCCTCAGCCGGGGGCAACTCTCGTTTAACAAAAATAAATGAATCATCCTCTAACCGCTGCGCCGCAATAAACCTTCCTTGCGGATTACCAAAATAGATGACGCTAATGGATTCAAACGTTTGAAGCTGCCGCCAAAAATGGCTTCCTAAAGCAGCAAGGTCATCGGTTTGCAGTTCGCCCGCTCGAATCAGTTCTAAATTAATCTGGTTGATCAGGTGAGAGGTGGCAAGCTGAGTGTCTAAATGTTGATCAATCCGAGCGACCACTTCTCCTCTCAGTTGGGCTGCGAGGTTGCTGACAGCTTGCTCTCCATTCCGATGGGAGAGCCATCCAGTAATGCTAACGGCGATCGCAATCTGCAAAATGAAGGGAAAAATCAGAACTAACCGCAGAGGAGCCTGATGAAGCAGCATATGGATTGTAGCCTCAATGCTTTCTAGCCTCATAGTGCCCTACTTCTCTGTGCCCTAGAGCAATATCCTCAAGATAGAAACGTAGCCTCTTCCTCTTTAGTAAAGTAATATAGCGTGTTTCATAAGACGTTGATCGGAGCGTGGAAGTAGGGATTCAGCTTAGGAGTATAACTTTTGCGTTTCTGCGTTTACTTCAGTATCAAGTTTTAGCAAAAAATTTGGGCGTTGCTGAATGGCAGCATGAATTTGTAGAGGCATTGCATTACCTCTACAGACGATCGCCCATCAGCCAATCCTCATCTCATGATTCAGGTTCAGTCAATCTCTTCAAACAAACAATCGCCCCGATGAAGGCGGTAAGCCATTTGATAGGTCTGCTCCTGCGATCGCATCGTGGGTGTATGGGCTGCTAGATACCGCGATGCCGCAACTAGAACATTAATTCCAGCCGTTGAGTTACCCAAGTGAGAATATTGCCGAAAAGCAGCTTCAACCTCCTGGATCACATGAAATTGTCGATCTTCGCGCAACAACAATTTACCTAACATGGCTAAAAGCAGCTTTGGATTCCCCCCACTGTAAAGATAACTTCCGACTAATTCCCCAACTTGATTCACTTGCTGCTGTCGATCCAATAACTCCGGCAACTCGTGTAACAACTCCGCTGGATTTTCGACCGTTTTATTTGGCTTGGGAAGGCGAGCAGCGGGCACATTGAGAAAACGATTGAGGTACACACTCATCGCCGCATCAAATACGCCTCTCAATAGCTCTGCCGATGCAACTCGTTCCATGCCTTGATGAACTGCATTGGCAAAGGTGAAGGTATGGTGGGCACTATCCCAATCGTTAAAGTCATTATTCGTGCTAAATTGGGCAATTCGCAAGGCGGCTGCATAGGTCACAATTTCAGCTAGTTCTACCTCAGAGCATCCCTGGCGTAGGGCTGTCAGGAGGGAATCCGCGATCGCCTGAGCATTGTCACCCAGCAATATAGAGATGAGTTGGTCACGATTGCTCCAGATTTCCCGCTGATTTTTTCCTTCTGCTAAAGCGGTTGGCAACGCTTCAAACGCCCGTTGCAAAATCTCTACCAGATCAACTGGAGAACGCCAAGACCTGGATTCTTCCATCCGAGTGGCTTTTGCGTAACCAGCCACCAAACTGGTTAAAACGAGTTCTGCATTTTGCCAGTCGGTAGCATCTAAAGCTTCTAACGCTTTATTGGTAAAGTCCAGCGGATGACCAACATCGACATAGCGATGGTCAGTCACGACTGTAAATAGCATCTGAGCCAGTTGGGTTCGGGATGCTCCTGCCTGAATTGCTGAGGCTAGACAGCGTTCTGCTCCTTCTGCATCTCTCACCTCAACAAACTGGCGAAACCAATTTTGCAGAATGGGAACTTTTTCAGAATTGCCGGAACCAGGTAGCGGTTGGATGGGAAAGCGGGGCGGTTGATTGCTGGTATCCCTGGAGACGGCTGCTAAGCCATGATAAATTGCCCGCGGTTTGTCTTCCGCAGCCAGGTAGGGTAATAAATTCATCATGCAAGTGTGAATCGTCAAACCAGTATCCCAACCACTCTGTCGATAACTCACTCCAAAATCTAACCCCATCCGAAATACTTCAGCGGTATATTTCTCTTGCTTTAGCAGCGCAATGACAGATTTGCCAATGACCAAAGAAATTCCTTGTTCTAAGCCATCTTGAAGACGCTGGCGGTGATGGGCTAATGAAAATGAATCTGCATGAGCTGCAACATCAATCCAAACCTCGCTATTGCGGATTTGTACAGGAAACGTGGGTAGATCATCTGCCCAAGAATCAAACGTTCCCCCACTCATTAGATCAAAGCGGGCATAGTGCCAATCACAGGTGAGAATACAATCTTTCACCGTTCCCCGATGCAGGGGAAAACCCATGTGAGGACAGCGGTTGTCTACGGCATAAATCTTGTCATTTTCATAAAGAAGTAATACAGTATGTCCGGCGATCGCAACTACTAATCGACCTGCTTTACGAACCTCATCTAAATGAGCAACCCGAACAAAACCTTCTGTGCTGGTATACATTTGTGTTCTCCCTGATTGCCAAGAAGAGTCTTCAGTCCAAGAAACTCCCTAGCCTCGTTTTGGCAGTATGCTGAATCAGCGATCGCTACTTCTAGGAGGTAGACAAAAGCTCAATGCCGTATCAAGCTGAGATTGCCATCGCTTCCTCCATTTTAGGTGGTTCGTCTAATGACAATTGACTTAGCTCCTCAAAATACTTCTCCAAACCCGCAGACATCAGCATGATCAACATTTTGGCAGGAGCTTCACCGATAATGGTAAAAGCGTGCGGAGTGTGACGCAGAAATAAACGGTCGTACCAGCGTACATTGAACCGCTTACCTTCTCCACCTAAAGTGAACCTCGCGCCTTAAATTTGCGTACTCATAACTTCCTCTCCGGCTCGTTTAATGCTCCAGGGTGGTCAGTCTCGTCAATCGCTCAGTGAGTTCTCGATCGTCCTGTTGATAGAGTACTTTCTCTTTCTGAATAAAAATGTTTGCTAAAGCCTCATAGGCTTCAGCCCATGCCGCAATCACTTCATCCGTTGCAGCATCTTGCAAAACATCTTTCATTGCCTGCAAAAGCTTTTCGCCAATTAACGGATACTGCTCAGGCAGGATGCGAGTGGCTACATGACGATGGGCAATGTGGTTTACTGCTGTAGCCAACTCATCTAGGCGATCGATATGGGTCGCATAGGCGTAAACAGCTGCGGCTAGCTTGTGTGCCTGACCATTCCCACTTAGATCCTGCATCCATGTATTCTCAAAGCCGCGTTTATAGTCAGGCCGCTCTGCAAAGGCAATTTCATACATTCGTCTGGTAATCTCTTCACCTTTTTCTTTAAGAATCGGAGCCGTTGCTTTGACAATTTCGATCGTTTTTTGACTAACCATTAGTTCGTGCCCCAAGCTAGCTACGTAAATTACCATCAGCATTTAGACTCGTGCCTGTGTCAGTGGCTCTCACTCGGATATTAGTTGCACCGTTCTGTAAGTTAAATCTAACACCCGAAAAGCGACCATCGTTATCCGGTTCAACTTCGATTGGAGGAGGATCAGTAGCGTCAGTGAAACCAGACGGAGTAGTGTATCGATAACCTATTCTAACTCGACCTTTTGGAACAAAGCCTTGACCAGAGACTTGAACCCTTGTTGACTCATCAATGAGTTGAATTAATGGATTTGTATCATGTGACAGTACAAAGTTGAAGCCAACAGGATCATGCCCTTGCCTATCCTTTGCACAAACACCTTTGTTTGGTGAACCATCAGGACGCAGTGGGGCTGCATTCCAGAACGTTGAAAAACACTTTGGACAGAATCGCCACTGCCCTTGTCTTGTTGATGAATCTGGAATTGGTGATGTAGGAGTGGTGTGTGACAGAGCGAAATTATAGCCCTCAGCATCGTGTTCTCGTCCATCCTTTGCACAAACGCCCTTTTCACGTTGATCTCCATCCCAAAACATTAAAAAGCATTTAACGCAGAATCGCCAGTTTGGTTGTATGTTTTCAGATTCTGGAAGATCCCTTTCTATAACAAAATTAAAGCCAGCAGCATCATGCCCTCCTCCATCCTTTATACAAACGCCCTTTAAACCCTGTGGATCTCCATTCCAGAACATTGAAGAACACTTTACGCAGAATCGCCAGTCAGATTGGTTTGACATACGTTCTCCTCTCTCTTGAATTTTTGTTTCGTAGCCTTGCAATTGAGTTTCTACCGATATTGTGAGCGGCATAACGTAATGTTCACCAGATTCTGACCATTCATTGATTTTCCTGTCTAGTGATCGCGCGCTCCTGCCACAGGTTACCTTTGTAGCCAATATCGATTTTTAACTGACACCACTCTATTTAAATGCCTGAATAAAGTCGCACATTTTCTTGCAACTTTGAACAAAATCTTGCTATAACTTGCGAAACTGGCTAGGGTTTAGCCCAGTACATTGACGAAAATACTTAGCAAAATGGCTCTGGTTTGCAAAGCCGCAATCTAAAGCGATCGAAGTAACGGTTCGTTCGGATTGTTTAAGCAACTGCTTAGCTTGTTCCACCCGCTGACGGATCAGAAATTGATGGGGTGACATTCCAGTCGATCGCTTGAACAGATGGCAGAAATAGTACTGGCTCATCCCCAATTCATTCGCAATGTCACTTAAGGATAAATCTTCTCCTAAATTCGCCTGGATATACTCAATAGCCTGCCTGAGTTTTTGTTTCGACAACCCATCTTCGTAGTCTTGAAAATGATGATTGCGGGTGGAGTAATAGCGCAGCAGATGAGCTGACAGTGCGGTCGCCATTGAATCGGCATAGAAACGACTACCACCACTATCCTCTTCTAAGCTTGACCTGAGTGCCAGACCAATCTGATGGATTAATAAATCGACTTTTTTTAGTGTTAGCAACAGTTCAACGCGATCGGGGTTCACCGATTCATGGGCAATTTGAGCCAAATAGGTCGGCTCTAGGCGACACTGAATCCATTCGATTCCTTCAACAGTGCAATTAGAGCGGAGTCCATAAGGAAAATCAGCAGGAACTACTTCAATAAAGCCACATGCATAGTCCCTCGCTTGATAAGAAATTGTCTGCGAATGTCCCTCTGAGACAAGTTCTAAATCAAATGCCTGATGACCCAATGGAATAGCAATAATATGTTGAGAGTTGTATATTTCAGGCAAATTGAGCGAGGGTTGACGGAAATGGATAAGCTGAATGCTGCTCCAACCTGCTTGAAAA
>PVWD01000326.1 GCA_003003615.1 filamentous cyanobacterium CCP2
GAGGGAATCGTTGATAAGTCTACGTTTGATCAGTTTGTTCCTGCCCACCGAGAATATGTCAAACGCCTAATTGCTGAAGGGCGCGAGGCTAAAACTGGGTATTGGGGCGAGTTTGGAGGCGGTATGCTGCTGTTTAAGGCGACGGACATGGAGGAAGCAAAGGCGATCGTAGCCCAAGATCCTTTGATTCAAAATGGCTGTGTGGACTATCAACTGCACGAATGGTGCATTGTTGTTGAGTAATAAAGGAGAAAGAGCATGGGCGACAGCAGCGACGGCTACAAAATTATTGCGGATAACCGTCAGGCACGCTTTCAGTATGAAATTTTGGAAACTTACGAAGCCGGCATGGAGCTAAGAGGCACCGAAGTCAAATCGATTCGCCAGGGAAAAGTAAACCTGCGGGATGGCTATGCCCTCATCCGCAACGAGGAGGCATGGCTCCACAATGTTCATATTTCGCCCCATGACACGGCAGGGCAAATCTTCAACCACGACCCCCGCCGCACCCGCAAGCTTCTTCTCCACGCTCAAGAAATTCGTAAGCTGATTGGACAAGTTGAGCAAAAGGGACTCACCCTTGTTCCACTTAAACTTTATCTGAAGCGCGGCTGGGTCAAGGTGACGCTTGGACTGGCACGAGGCAAGAAACTCCACGATAAACGGGAAGACCTGAAGCGGAAGCAAGCTAAACGGGAAATTGACCGAGCCATGAAAAGTTATTAGCGGCTAGGCAAAAGGGCGATCGTTCCCCTTAAAGATAATTTGTTACGAATTGTTGCATATTATCTCAGCGGCGTGTTATATTTCTTTACATAACGATCTTGGGTTCATCCAGTGCCGCTCAGTATAGGGGTTTATCTGATGCAAGGATGTTCCATAATATCGGGTTATCTCCTCCCAACACAGCGAGTCTAGTCAGCCCAATTCTTGAGGCTGGCTTTTCTTTACAAGCCCTTTAATGTATCTTTACGATGTTTCCGGCATGATATTTCAAGCAACATTCCAGATTGGTTGCCCGTCTCCTTGAAAGGATTTGTTGGTGAACTGGTGCGGGGCAGAACTTTTAAAATGAAATCTTTGGCGAAATCTGGCTGTAGACTCAACCGCGTGATAAGTTAGTGAATGGCGCAAACATGCAGATGATTCAGCCCTACAGTTTCACTCACACGATTTTCGTTTCAGTGTCGAATGTTTCCGTGGTAAAAGTTGTAAGACCAAGTGGGCAACTGCGTCGGTTCTCTCCTTCTCAAGGTACAGTGTTGAGTCGAGAGCATTGTGTAGCATTTATATGTACGTTTATTAAGTTGTATTCTCAGAGTTGGTTGACGAGTTGTGCTTACGATGGGATTTTGTGTGAGCTTTGTTTTATCTCTAACCAGCATCTAATTAACCGTTTTGAAGCGTTTTGTTTTTGAGCCTCTGGAGGTATCTTTTCATGTCCATTCGTCTGTACGTAGGCAATTTGCCGAAGGAATTGGAACGCCAAGAGTTAGAAGCGGTGTTTGCTGATTTTGATGAAGGTGTTTCCACCAAGGTTATCACCGATCGCAGAACGGGCAAATGTCGGGGCTTTGGGTTTGTCACCGTCAAAAACGATGAGCAAGCTGACCAGCTCATTGAAAAGTTCAATGGCTATATGTTCAAAGACAGCCCCTTGAAGATTGAGAAAGCACTTCCCCGCTCTAAGGGTAAGTCTGATGAAGCGGCTGAGCAGGCTCCTTCTCCTGCTAATGCTGGTGGCAGCAGTGCTCCCAGCAACCGTCGCAACAACAGCAACAAGAACAAATCCCGTCGTTCTTCGGGTGGCAGCACTGATTCAGATGCCGTGCAGCCTGATCCACGCTGGGCCCAAGATCTGGAAAAGCTAAAGCAGCTTCTCGCCGCCCAAACTGCCAATTCCTAGTTACACGTTGCCCAGAGAACAGAAGGCAGTGGTTGCCCTTGACGAGTCTTCTGTTCACAAATTATTCATGCCTACAGCATCAGGTGCTTTGTGGAGTATCTCGCGTTGTGGGCGTTTTGCTTTAGTGGAGAATCGCATCTAAAAGGGGGTCTGCACTGTAGCGAATTGCATCTGTACAGGGTAGTCCGGTTTCTAGCTGCGCCTGCTCGATCGCCTTCTGAGCTTCTGTTTCATCTAGATGGAAAGTATTGAGCGCGATGCCAACAACCGGAGTGGGAGCAAAAGAGCCTCCTGCTGAAGCAACCGTTTCATACACCTGAATGGCTTTTGTCAGGGAGGGAATCGGAACGTGGGGAAAATTGTGAATGTGGGTTTGTTTAGCTCGGTGAGCCAGGATCAGATGGGTTGGTTGGGAACCGCGAATTAGAGGCAATGTGGCTGTAGAAGCCGGATTCATCAGCGACCCCTGTCCTTCCACGTACAGCACATCATGGTCATAGCCATATCGCATCAAAACCTGCTCGACGGCTCCGGCGGCAAAGTCAATCCGAATCGCATCCAGGGGAATGCCGTCATGCCCCAGCATCAATGCCGTTTGCCCCGTTGCCAAGAAACGCGATCGGAGTCCCCGTTTTAAGGAAGCCTGGTGCAGTTCCAAGCCTGTAGACATTTTGCCAATGCTCATGTCTGTGCCTACACACAATACCCGCAAACAGGGCAGCGATTGGGCCATACCGCTCCCAACTGTTAACCCTTGAGGTTCCTGCCGAATGTCCCAGATCCACTGGTTTGGCTTGAGCAAGCCCTGAAGCTCCGGATCATTGCCCATGCTTGTATGCAGCCCGTTCATCACCGATAAGCCCGCTGCCACTGCCTGCTTAATTTCTTGCCGCCAAGCCTCTGGTAAGGCTCCTCCTGATGGCGCAATCCCGATCGCCAATACCGTTGGCTCATAGGATAACGAGTCTGCCACTGAAGCCACGATTGGCACATCTCGTTGAATCCCGGTTAACTCAGGCAGCGATCGTCCTGCACAGTCTTGATCTATCACCGCCACGATCGGATTCTCGCCATAGCGCAGCAGTGAAATGCCGGTTTTTCCCTTCGAGCTTTGGGTGCCTTCGTGCAGCAAAATTGCCAGGCGATCGGTTGGTTTCAGCATAAAAACATTAAGAAAGATTTAGGGTGAAGGTTGAGGAAACGTCGCTGGTCTGTTGCTCTAAATTCTGTTGCTCTAAATAAAGTATCTGTCTCTTTACTGCTCTAGCTTAGAAGATGCACTGCCAGAAAATCGTGGGTTTGGGCAAAGGCACGCAGATTGCTAGCTATCCTGCCCCTTCCATTCAACGCCAATTCCCGATCGATCGGTGGGAATTAAACACCCGTCTTGCATGGAAGCTCCAATGAAAGGGTCATCTCGCAAGTTTAAATGACTATCTAAGTCAAGATGGTCGGCAAAAGGGGCAAGGTGAGCGGCGGCAGTATTTGATAGCGTCGTGTCTGAGTAGCAGCCAAACATAATTTGCAATCCACAAGCCTTTGCCGTATGAATCATGCGAAGGGCTTCGGTGAGTCCGCCTGACTTCATCAGCTTAATGTTGATGCCATGAACGCGATCGGCAAGGAGAGGAATATCTTGGCTAGTGAAGCAACTTTCATCTACAAACAGGGGCAGGGGGGACTGGCGATAGAGAACGGGTAAATCTGCCTCTTGCCCGCGCAGTAAGGGTTGCTCAATGTAGGTAATTCCCTGCTCTGCCAGCCAGTGGCTCATGGTAATTGCATCTTCTAGCGACCAGCCGCCATTTGCATCAACGCTAAACTTGGCCGCTGGAGGGGCAACAGTTTGAACCGCTTTCAGCATCGCTTGATCGGCTGCAATACCCTCTGGGCTGCCCAACTTCACCTTGACCGCTTTCACCGTTGTTTGCTCCAACCATCGGAGCATTCGCTGCTGGGCGGCTTCCGGGGTGCTAATGCCGATCGTCACTGAAGTTGGGACAATTTGCTGGCGATCGAGGCCCCACAGTTTCCAGAGGGGTAGCCCTACTCGTTTGCCGAGCCAGTCGTGTAAAGCTAGATCCAGGGCAGTGTGGGCAGCAGAAAGTAAGGGAAAATCCTGTAAAAGGCGATCGATGGCTTGACGATCAAAAGGAGATAAATGGGCCAGCTTGGGGGCAAGGGCTTGAAGCTGTGACACCAGTTCTTCAGTCGTTTGGGGAGCACCACCCACCGAAAAGGGAGACGCTTCGCCCCATCCTTCAATGCCATCATGCTCCAACCTCAGCCAAATATTTGTAGAGTCAGATGACGTACCCCGGCTAATGGTGAGGGGAACCTGCTTATGAACGGTAAACGTTTGAATATTAATTTGCATAGAAATAATTCTAGATGGAAGGTCGAACAGGCTGCACACGTCGGATAATCAGGGCTGAGTTCGGTATGGTATGATCGCTTGCAATTTATCAACGATCGCCACCACGCCACCACGCCACCAACACCTGCAATCATTGCAATCTTCACCTGTAAAAGCACCGTACCCCCATACCCGCCAACAAACGCAAAACCTCAAACCGCCCACAGTTTACATTACACAGACATAGCCTCGAACTGCCCACAGTTTACTTCGTTTGGAGGGGTTTGGCGGACGCAACCGTCCCTCAATGGGGGGTTAGGAAATTTAAGACATTTTTGGTGACACCGAGAGGAGTGCATGAAACCAGACCTTTACCGCATCCAGCAAACCCTTAGCAAACACCCCGATCGCATCATTTGCCTACTCATTTTCGTCACCTGCATATTTGTCTATCAATCCAATGGGCGGTTCTTTCTGGGTTCAAATGACAATGTGCCCCACACTTTACTGGCATTCAATTGGTTAGAAAATCAAACCCTTAATTTTGATAATTTTCGAGATGGATACTTGTTTGGCGGCGATCGTCCTTACTTCTTTGCAGAAGGAATAAATGGGCAACTCACTTCTCGGTATCCCATTGGCACCTCGCTGATTTCCTTTCCGCTCTACATTATTTTTTATCTTTACCTCAAGCTTGCTAGCTTGATTGAAACAATTACGTCAGGTGTATCCAGCGATTTATTAGATGTTGCCAGCCAAGACTTTTCAGACTATCGACAAACATTTAGTAAATTGGCTGGGACATTATCAACCGCCTTTTCAGCCGTTTTGTTTTATCTCAGCGTCCGGCTGAAATTTAACAGATTGGTTTCCTCGATCGCCACCTTTACTTTTGCCTTTGCTACTGCAAGTTGGGCCCTCAATTCACAAGATTTACGACAGCATACGATTTCTAATTTGGTGCTGATCACCATCATTTTGTGCTTGTTTAAAGCCGATCGCACGGAGGGTAAAAATCAGAGAATCTTGCTATTTTTAGCAGGCATTTTTAGCGGTTTACTGCCCGGTGTTCGCATCACGAGCGGCATCTTTTCAGCCGCTGCATTTTTCTATAGCCTTCTTGTCTTTCGGAAAGAATCAGTTTTCTTTCTGCTAGGACTTCCCAGTGCCTTAATTAGTTTTGCCTGGAATGCCTACTTTTTTGGTGTTGATAACATGATCACCGGGGGCTATGTTTCCCAATTGGAAATTCGCCCTTCCCCTTATAAATTTGAACTGGGTCATTTTCTGCAAGCCTTTTTTGGCATGACAATTAGCCCCAGTGAAGGGTTTTTTGTTTACTCCCCGGTGCTGCTGTTTGCGTTTCCGGGAGCCTATCAGGTCTTCAAAAAACGATCGAACCATGATGAACACCTGCTGCTGTGGATGACGCTTGCCAGCATTGGGCTATTCATTCATTTTTGTTTTTATGGCTCCTGGATGGGGGGAAGCGGTTCCTATGGCAGTCGGTTTCTCACGGATGTTATCCCGGTGGTGAGTTTCCTCGTTGCCTATCCCCTCGCCTCGATCGTCCGTCGATTAACCGAGCAGCCAAACCCAGTCACCAAAGCTGTCTTCACCACCTTCCTGGTCAGCCTGCTGATCTCCACCCTGATTCAGGCGATCGGTGTGTTTAGCAATACGGATTGGGGAATGTCGCCCATTCCTTTAGGAACCGATCGCAGCCGCGTTTGGCACATCACCGATAGCCGCATTGAGCGACACACCAAAAACCTATTTGCCCGCATCACCCGACCCATCAAAGACCCAGAGCAATATGTTCAGGGAATGGACGGCCGCGTTGAACAGATGGAAATGGCTGCTGGCAGAAGTCCCTTTGCCCCGATTGATGGCAGCCCGATCGAATTAATGACCCGGCAACGGCGCGTCTTTCGAGCCACACTTACGAACACAGGCACATCCCAATGGTATGGCTACCAAAGCGGCATGGTGGGCATGGGGGAAGCTAAGCTCAGAGTGCAGTTTATCAATCGGGAAGGCAACAATCCCAAACCGATGCTGGGACGCTGGCTCAACGTTTCCGGAACTACGAAACCCGGTGAACAAACAACGGCGATCGGTCGAGTCACTTTTCCCAATCGTCCAGGTCAGTACGAGATGCAGTTTAGCGTCTTTGCAGCAGGCTTGAACAACGAGTTAAACCAGTCAAAACCTCCCATTTATACGATGGATGTCACGGTATTGCCCAGAGATGGAGAGCAGCCCAGTGAAGCTGAATTGGAGCAGTTGGAGGAGGAGAGGGAGTGAGGGAGTGAGGGAGTAGGGAGTGGGGAATGGGGAGTAGGGAGTGAGGAATGGGGAGTGGAGAGTGGGGGAGTAGTAAATCTCTTGTGCCTTATAATGAATGCCCTGAACTAAAGTTTGGGCTAGGAGCGGAAGTCAGTTGAAACTGGCTAAACCCTTGAAGTGTAAAGCTGGCAATTATGAAAGTTAAAAATTAAATTTGATCATTGCGATCGAGCTTCGTCCCATGGCAGGCAAGATGCCGCGCTACGGATGACCCGATCGCTCCTCACTCCCCACTCCCCACTCCCCACCTCTTCCTTTCCTGAGATGCGGAACGGAAGCCAATCAGGAAAAATGAGGGAAGAACATAAATCAGCCGTTACATCAGGCAAATTTAGTGATGATGCTCACCTTCCCTCACTCTAATTCTGCAAACATCAAGATGCGATCGGCCCTGCTACCGCAATTTGTGGTGACAGCAGAGCAGATGAGCCAAAT
>PVWD01000327.1 GCA_003003615.1 filamentous cyanobacterium CCP2
GTCCCAGAGGGGATTTGTAAGGAACCGTTCTGCTGTTAATTCTGGACGATCGAGATAGCCTTGCGCCAGTCCTGCACCACCAATGTATAACTCGCCTGGAATGCCTGCGGGAACAGGATTGAGGTTGGAGTCCAGAATATATATTTGAGTATTGAGGATGGGACGACCGATCGTTAAAGGATTGTTGCCAGGTGAGAGTTCGGCAACGGTTGCCCAAATGGTGGTTTCGGTGGGGCCGTAGGCATTGAAGAAGCGGCGATCGGCTGCCCAGCGATCGACTACCTGACTGGAGCAGGTTTCTCCTCCTGTAATCAGTACTTGGAGGTCAGGGAGTTTAGCGGATGGGAGAACGGCTAACACTGCCGGAGTTAGGAGGGCATGGGTAATGGCATGGTCTGCTAAAAATTGAATCAGTGCTGTTCCGGGTAACTGGGCAGATTTGGGAGGGATATACAGGGTGCTACCTGAACCCAACGCTAAAGCAATCTCGAAAATGGAGGCATCAAAACTGAGCGAACTAGATTGCAGAATGCGGCTGTTGCGAGACAGGTAAAAGACGTTTTGCTGTGCTTCAACAACATTACACAATCCACGATGAGTCAGGAGAACGCCTTTCGGTGTGCCGGTGGAACCAGAGGTGTAAATCACATAGGCGAGATTGTCGGGAGTAACTGAGTTTTGGCTTGTTTCTAACTCCAGGTTCAATGGCAGAGGTTGATCTAAACAAACTTTCTTCCCTTGCGATGTGGGCAAAGACTCGACTAACCAGGATTGCGTTAACACAATGGAAACTTGCGTATCCCTCACCATGAAGTGAAGCCGATCGCTTGGATAACTCGGATCAAGGGGTACATAGGCTCCTCCAGCTTTGAGAATTCCCAGGATGCCAATCACCATGTCAGCGGAACGATCGACACACAAGCCCACCAGAGAATTGGGTTGGACTCCCATTTGATGTAAGGTGTGTGCCAAACGCTCGGCGCGTTGGTTGAGTTCTTTGTACGTGAACGATCCCTGTTCTGAGACAAGGGCAATTGCCTCTGGAGCAGACTGTACCTGGGCTGCAAAGATGTGATGGAAACAGCGATCGGTTGTAGATTGTGTATCGGTTTGGTTCCATTCCCATAAAATCTGCTGACGTTCTGTGGGGGTGAGCAGAGGCAGGTCTGACAGCCGATCGTTTGGGTTGGCAACAATGCCTTCTAATAGGGTCTGAAAATGTCCAATTAGGCGACCGATTCTGTCGCGATCGAACAGGTCTGTACTGTAGGAAATAAAGCCGCTCAAGCCCTCCTGGGACGGCCACAGGCTTCGCAATCCGTGAGCGGGTTCCCATAGATGAACCTCCAAATCAAAGCGTGTCGTACCGGACTCCAAGGGGGTGGGTTTCAGGGTCAATCCTGGCAGTTCCAAGGGCTGCATGGGAGCATTTTGCAACGCCAAGGCAATTTGAAACAGGGGATTTCGGCTAAGATCGCGATCGGGATCAAGTTCTTCAACTAATTTTTCAAACGGTACGTCCTGATGTTCATAGGCTTTCAGTGTCACATTCCGTACCCGTTCCAGCAATTCGCTAAATCTAGGATTACCAGATAGATCCGATCGCATCACCAAACTATTCACAAAAAAGCCGATCAGCCCTTCCACTTCACTGCGATGACGGTTGGCAATGGGAGAGCCGATCGCAATATCCTCCTGCCCTGTGTAGCGATAGAGCAATGTTTGAAAGGCTGCCAGCAGGGTCATAAAGAGGGATACGCCTGATGCTTGGCTCAAGTTTTCCAATGCCTGGGTGAGCTTTGGAGAAAGTTGCAGGGGATAGGTAGCACCTCGGTAGGTCTGAACGGCTGGATGGGGACGATCGCTGGGCAACTCCAAGACTGGTAAATCCTGTAATTGTTTACGCCAGTAGGCAATCTGTTTTTCTAAAATCTCTCCCTGTAACCTGTTGCGCTGCCAGAGAGCAAAATCGGTGTATTGAATCGGTAAAGGAGGTAGTGTGGGCGATCGTCTTTCTACGAATGCGGTGTAGCACTCTGCTAGTTCCCGAATTAGGACTCCTAACGACCAACCATCGGCAACAATGTGATGCATGGTCAGCAACAGAACAGATTCCGTTGGAGCAAATTGCAGCAACGTAACTCGTAACAGTGAATCAGTTGTCAGGTTAAACGGACGTTGGGCTTCAATGGTTGCTAATTGTTGACTCACTCGTTCACGATCGTTGACTGCAACCGTTCGCAAATCCACGATCGTTAATTCTGTGCGGGTGGGTTTTGATGCTGTCTCTTCTGCTCTGATGGCAGAAATATTTGCTAAACTTGCCCCTACATTCCCGATCGATTCTATAATCTGAACGGGTTCTCCTTCAAGGGTTGTAAACCGGGTACGCAGAGCAGCATGACGATGCACAATTTCTTGAAACGATCGCTCTAATGCGGTTTGATTCAGGTTTCCCGTTAGGCGAATAGCAGTAGGAATATTATAGAACGGGTTGTTTGGCGCAAGTTGGTACAAAAACCACAGTCGCTGCTGGGCGAAGGATAGAGGAAATATTTTCTTTTGCGTATTTTCTTGAGTGATTGGTTGAATTGTTGAAGTGGGCTGAATCGATCGCATTTGTGAACTTCTTAAATACAAAATTAATTCAATTTTGCGATCGGTTAATTCCTGTCGTAATTCAGATGTTAATACTCCTTCTGGAGCGGTACAACGCAATCGCAGGTTATCCAAAGATTCATCATAATTACCTTTAACAAATACTTCTACATCTAAGCTTTTGAGATAGGAAACGAATTCGGCGATCGTTCTGCTTGTCCTACTGTTCGTCATAGCTCGATCTCCTCACGTTGATGCGTTGTCGATGCTTTCTCGTCGTTTTTTAGGCTAGGGATTTGCTCTGTCTCTTTACTCAGTGATGTAATCGTTTGTGCTAATTCTGCGATCGTAGGCGTTTCAAACACCTTGCGGAGGGGTAATTCGACTTGAAAACGATCGCGAATGCGGGAAACCAGTTGAGTTGCTAGCAAGGAATGCCCACCGAGTTCAAAGAAATTGTCGTGAATGCCTACCCTCCGCTCCAGCAGTTTCGTCCAGACTTCGACCAAGGAGGCTTCTAAAGAGGTGGTTGGTGCAACGGTTAGGGCTTCCTGGTTGGTTTCTTGGGGAACGTTCAAGTGGGGCGGTGGTAGTGCCTTTTGATCAACCTTGCCATTGGCAGTCAGGGGAAGTGCGTCCAACAGTACAAAGGCGGCAGGCACCATATAGGCAGGCAATTTTGCTTTCAGAAACGATCGCAATTTCCGCTCAGTGGGCTGCTCGCCTGATATCTCTGCTCCGTGGGGAACCACATAGGCAATTAGCTGACGATCCTGGTCTATTTCACGCACAATCACTTTTGTGGTTTGCACCGACGGATGTTGCTCGATCGCAGTTTCAATCTCACCCAACTCCACCCGAAATCCTCGAATTTTAACTTGGTAGTCGGTTCGTCCTAAAAACTCTAGATTGCCATCAGTCCGGTAGAGGGCACGATCGCCAGTCTTGTAGAGAACTGAATCCTGAATCCTGAATCCCGAATTCTGAATTATGATAAACCGTTCTGCTGTTAACTCTGGACGATTCAAATAGCCATGCGCTAACCCATCTCCACCCAGGTAAATTTCACCAATAACACCTGCTGGAACAGGGTTCAGATTGACATCCAACACATACACCTGTGTGTTGGCAACTGCCTGACCAATGGGAATGGTCATCGCGTTCTCAGAAATGTCCTGTACTTCATACCAGGTGGAAAAGGTGGTGTTTTCGGTGGGGCCATACACATGCAGCAGATGTTCGGGTTTCCCATGTTGTAGTACCGATCGCACCCGTTCAACATTCACCATTTCACCGCCAAATAGCAAGTATTTCAGCGTTTTGAATGCGGTGGGAATTTGGCTAATGGTCTGATTGAATAATGCAGTGGTTAGAAACAAAATGCTAATATTTTGCTGCTGAAGTGCTGCCACAAAGTCAATGGGTGAAAGGGTCGTTTCTCGTTCAATGCTAATTAGTTGAGCACCGTTGAGTAAGGCTCCCCAGACTTCAAAGGTGGCGGCATCAAAGGTAAGGTTTGCGACTTGGGCAATGCGATCATCTGGCTCAATTTGCACATAGTTTGTTTCACAGACTAACCGATTCACAGCCTGATGGGATACCATTACGCCTTTAGGTGTTCCGGTTGAACCAGAGGTGTAGATAATGTAGGCAAGTTGTTTGGCGGTACAGGGAACAGATAAGTTTTCATCTCGTTCTTGGGCGATCGCATCCCATACTTGCTCCAAACAAATGACTCGTGTATTATCCTTTTGCAGTGCATTTGCCCAGTTTGCCTGAGTCAACACCACCGTGATTTTGGCATCCTCTAGCATGAAGTGGAGCCGTTCTAGGGGATAGCTGGGATCAAGCGGCACATAAGCCCCTCCTGCTTTAAGAATCGCTAACATGGCAGCGATCGCTTCTACTCCTCGTTCTAAACAAATTCCGATAGGAATTCCATTTTCAATCCCCAAATGTTGTAAATATCGTGCTAGCTGATTACTGCCCTGGTTGAGTTGCTGATAGGTGAAAGATTGATCTCTAAATCGAATTGCGATCGCCTTAGGGTGCTGTTTAACCTGTGCTTCAAACAGTTCATGAATACAAACATCAGCCGGATAACTAGATTTAGTATTTTGCCAGTGTCGTAATAAATTTTGCTGTGCTTCGATCGGGATTAGCGGTAGTTTAGAGAGAGGAGTTTCTGGGTTCGCAACAATTCCCTCTAATAGAGTTTGAAAGTGATGAAGTAAGGATGTAATGATGGATGAATTAAATAGCTCTGTGTTGTAGATAATGATTCCCCGTAGGCCGTCAGACTGCTGCCACTGCTTGCCCCACAAATTTCTGAAATTATCCCCGCTCTTCCAAAGATAGAGTTCCAGATCAAAGCGTGCCGTTTTTGTTTCCAACTCCACTGGATGAAGGACTAATCCCGGTAATGACAGTTGCTCCATCGGCGTATTTTGCAGCGCAAAAACCACCTGAAACAGCGGATTTTGGCTCAGGCTACGAACGGGTTGCAACTCCTCCACTAGCTTTTCAAATGGCAAATCCTGGTGAGCATATGCCGCTAAGGTAACTTCTCGGACACGCTCTAACAATTCCTGAAAAGTGGGATTACCTGCCAGGTTGGTTCGCAACACCAGGCTATTCACCAGAAACCCAATCAACCCTTCCAACTCACTGCGATGACGATTGGCAATGGGAGAACCGATCGCCAAATCGGTCTGCCCCGTATAGCGATGCAATAGCGTCTGAAATGCTGCTAACAGGGTCATGAACAGGGTTACGCCTGCCTGTTGGCTCAATGCTTCTAATCGCTCCAGTAATTGCTGCGGCAATTCCAGCAATTGGCTCGCACCCTCATGCTCTTGCCTTAAGGAATGCTGCAACGATCGAGAGGGCACACCAGGTAAATTGAGTACCTGAATATCCTGTAACTGCTGTCTCCAGTAGCGCAATTGAGCATTCAATACCTCTCCTTGTAACCACTGCCGCTGCCAATGGGCAAAATCGGCATACTGAATTGGTAAGTCTGGCAGCACAGCCGTTTCTCCTTCAACCCATGCTGTATACTGTTCGCGCAGTTCCCGGATTAAGACACCACTCGACCATTCATCAAAAATAATGTGGTGTAGTGTTATCAGCAACAGATGCTCTAAATCCTGCAATTGCCACAGTTGCACGCGAAATAAGGGGGACTGATGTAAATAAAAAGGCTGTTGAATTTCCTGCCAAATTTGCTTCAGCGCAGTGTCTTCACGCCCATGAACGGGTAATTCTCGTAAATCAGTCACCTTCAGCGACACTGACAACTCAGAAGCAACAACCTGAACCAATTGCCCATCTACTACCTCAAACGTTGTGCGTAGACTCTCATGACGCTGAACGATCGCCTGAATGCTGCGATGCAGGTACGATGTCTGGAGTGGGCCGGTAAGCCGAAACACCAGGGGAGAGTTGTATAAAGCGGTTTCTAGCAGCAGTTGTTCGATAAACCACAATCGTTGTTGAGCAAATGAAGCTGGAAAGATAAAGACATCTTCCTCAACGTACTTCTGTTCTGGTTTGTCTAAAATCATTCACATGTGTATCTGTTCAATCTCCTCTTTTATAGAGGGAAAAATACGTCAAGGATTATGCTCTAAGGTAGATTTTGAGCCATGTACATGTGTTTTTTTGTTGCGCTTTCATAAAAAATCTTGTATTCCGCAAGTAGAAGGCTCAGCCTATTTCACGATCGCCCCATAATCAATAGAACAGACCTGAACCTGATGAAATAATTATGACAAGCGATGCTTTTTTTAGCGAAGCAGAACAATTCCAGAGGGCAATCCAGCAAAACCTACAGGAGGTTGCTGTCCAAATGGGACAACCCATTGAAGCAGAAACCGCTAAACAGCTTTATCGGGAAGCTGCTGATCTTCTGAGTCATATGGCATATGCCCCGATTACCTTAGCCCGTGTTGCTGGAACTTTGCTAGTCTACCAGTTGCAAAAGGGCATTGAACCCGAAGAAGTGGAATGGTTTAAGAGTCAGGTGAAAGAATGCCCAGATGATGAAGAGGTGGAAGAGTTGATCGAATCACTGCATCGTACTGATACTCTATGACAACAGTTTAATTGGCTTGTGGAGAAAGAGCCGGAATGCAAGAGCCATTAGTTGTTTTCAACAGAGATATCGTTTTTCCAGAATGCAATGAAATGTTGAGTTTAGATGAAGTTTCCAATTAATTTGAAACTACTGCTGAAATACTTGCTATTCTAACCTTAGATAGATGACCAATATACCGAATCTATATGACAACCCCCCCTGCGCTTCCTTTATTTAGCAGGGGATTATTATTTGTGCCCAAATTTTGATAAATGCTTATCCGTGCCAATATTGATGATTACTGGGTTAAATGATCAAGAATCGGTGGATCGAGCGTATGAAGTTGGAGCGGTTGATTATG
>PVWD01000328.1 GCA_003003615.1 filamentous cyanobacterium CCP2
CAGGGACCCGCCTGCCTTGCTTTGGTGAATAGTTCCCGCACCGCCTGCTCCGTTGCCCCCACCCACTTACTCAGCAACTCCGGGCCATTGACCGCAATAAAATTTGCTCGCGCCTGGGAAGCCACCGCCTTTGCCAGCAGCGTTTTACCTGTACCGGGCGGGCCCCATAGCAGAATGCCGCGTGGAGCTTTGGCACCTGTACGCTGATACAGTTCTGGATAAAGCAATGCCCCTTCCACCGATTCCTGAAGCGTTTGTTTCACCGTTTCCAGTCCGCCAATTTCATCCCATTTCACATCCGGCGACTCCACTTCAACCGATCGCAGCACCGCAGGCTTCACCGCTTCAATGGCAGCCAGAAAATCCGTCTGGTTTACGGTTAGCGTTTCGGGAATGCGGGTTTCTAAGGAAGGAATTTGCCGCCGCAGGGCATTGTAAGCCGCCTTTTGAGCCAACGCTTTCAAATCAGCCCCCACCATTCCCACCGCTAAATCCGCAATAGCATTCAAATCGACAGACGCATCCAGGGGCATCGACTGGGTGACAATCTGGAGAATCTCCAAACGTCCATTGCGATCGGGGACACGGAACTGCACCTCGCGATCGAACCGTCCGGGCCGACGCAGGGCTGAATCAAGCTGTTCCGGACGGTTGGTGGCAGCCAAAACGATCACGCCTTCCATTTCAGAAAACCCATCCATGAGGCTCAGCAGTTGGGCTACAACCCGCTTTTCAACTTCACCTTCCACTTTGGCGCGATCGGGAGCCAGACTATCTATTTCGTCAATGAACACGAGACAGGGCTTACAGCGAGTTGCCTTTTCAAACAAATTTCGCAACCGTTCTTCGGCTTCCCCGTAATACTTACCCATTATTTCAGGGCCAACGATCGCCACATAGTCTACCCCCATCTGATGAGCCAGCGATCGGGCGGTGAGGGTTTTTCCGGTTCCAGGTGGGCCAACCAACAAAATTCCATGAGTTGCTTCTAGTCCCAGCTTCGTCAACACTTCTGGACGCTTTAAGGGAATTTCGATTAACTCCCGCAATTCTTGCAGCACAGCGGATAGTCCACCCACTTTTTGCAGCGATTGGGCAGGTGGAGAGGCAGCACGGCTACTGTTGCGGGCAGCAGTTTGGGTGCGGTAGACCGTTCGGGTGTAAGAGGAATCCGACGGTGGAGCTTCGCGGGATGGAGTCGAGCGATCGGGCGCATCAAACCCATCAAACCCAAAGTTACTCGGATCAAGCTGTTCTTCGATTCCATGTACGAAATCGAGCAGTTGATCAACCGTTTTTAACCCTAATTCCTCCAGTGCTTTGAAGTCCAATAGATCCTCAAATCCCTTAGATGAGTCGCTCATACCATTCCCCCGCTCAGCCTTTTCAGTATAGACATTGGCTTTGGGCGATCGAGTTTAACTGTATCAGGTCTGTTACATATTCAGGTCTGTTACATATTCATGACATCCTGTATGTCCTCTGACTGAGCGGGCAAGATGCTCCCCCCACCAAACAATTGCAAATCAACGTTCTGTCTAAACCTGCCCCTATTCAATATTTCCGCTCCTGTGGTTGAAATAGGCTAATCATGACGGGCATTTCCTGGATCTCAACGCCTGCCGCTGAATGGTATGCCAATGTGTGTTTCAGAAAATTGGTGTCATCGCGATCGGGGAAATCTTCGCGGGAGTGTGCCCCTCGGCTTTCCTGGCGGTTTAGCGCACTGGCGAGAATCACTTCACCAACTGTCAACAGGCTTTGTAGTTCCAGAGCTTCAATCAGTTCGGTGTTCCAAACTTTATCTTTATCGTCTAGATAAACCTGCTGTGCCTGCCGCTTGATTTCTTGCAGTTTGATTAACCCCTCTTTCATCACTGCATCACTTCTAAATACGCCGCAGTGTTCCGTCATGCAGTCTTGAAAGGCTTGACGAATTTGAGCAAGTCGATATTCGCCTGGTTTGTCAATCAGAGTCTGCAATTGCTGTTGGGCTTCAGCTAAATAACGTTGTTCATCAATGTCAAATAGCTTACGGTTCTGAATGTAATGGGCGATCGTCGCTCCTGTTCTGCGACCATATACAACACATTCCAAAAGGGAATTACTGCCCAATCGGTTGGCTCCATGCACCGACACGCAAGCTGCCTCTCCGGCAGCAAAAAAGCCCTCCACCAAACTTTCTGCGCTGCTGCGAACCTGCCCTTCTGTATTCACCGGAATTCCGCCCATTGAATAATGCACCGTGGGACGAACGGGAATCGGCTCATGGACGGCATCAATTCCCACCAACCGATGGGCTTCTTCCCAGCAGAACGGAATGCGGCTCATGATGTGATCTTTTCCCAAATGGCGCACATCTAAATGCACGTAAGCTCCCCCCGCACTACCATCGGGATGAATGCCGCGCCCCGCTCGAATTTCCCGGACGATCGCCCGTGAGGTAATATCCCTGGGAGCCAGTTCCATCCGGCTGGGGGCATAGTCCTCCATGAAGCGTCGCCCTTCACTGTTGATCAAATAAGCCCCTTCTCCCCGCACAGCTTCTGAAATCAGCACGCCGACTGGATACAAGCCCGTTGGGTGAAACTGAACAAACTCCATATCTTCCAGAGGCAGTCCGGCGGCAGCGGTCATTGCCAACCCATCGCCCGTGGAAGCATAGTCATTGGAAGTGGTGTTGTAGACCCGCCCATAACCGCCCGTGGCAAACATCACCGCCTTCGCGCGCACGACTTCCAACTGAGCATCCCGAATCCGGTACATGACTACGCCCTTTGCCTGTCCTTCCTCCAAAATCAGGCGCATCACGTACCATTCGTCGTAAATTGTCACGCCGTATCGCCGCAGGTTGTTGACCAACTCGTGCAAAATGGCGTGTCCGGTTTTGTCTGCTGCATAGCAGGTGCGTTTGTGGGAGTGTCCGCCAAATGCCCGTTGCGCGATCCGTCCATCCGGCAAGCGGGAAAACAGCACGCCCATATGTTCCAGATCGATTACTACATTCGGGGCTTCACGAGTCAGAATTTCCACTGCATCCTGATCTGCCAAGAAGTCGGAACCCTTTACCGTATCAAAGGCGTGGGCTTCCCAGTTATCCGCTTCATCCACATTTTTCAGCGTCGCGGCAATGCCCCCCTGAGCCGCAACCGAGTGCGATCGAATTGGGTGAGTTTTTGCGACTACCGCCACACTCAAACGCGGATCGGTTTTGACAATTTCGACAGCGGCGCGAGTTCCAGCCAATCCGCCCCCCACAATGATTACATCATGCTCAATCATGCTAAACCTGCGATCGTTTGTGTTCTCTTGGTGTTCTCCTAGATCTATCCTGACGCAGATATGAGGGGGTGGGAAAAAAGCAGGGAACTTCTTTAGAAATGGACGAATCCAACGCTCATGAAATTTAACGCGAATGAAATTTAAGGAAAAACTACCTTCGGTTCTGGCTTGTGATGCAGGTAAAGGTGGGCAGCAGACTTTAAAACGAGTTCAGAATAAAGAATTTTCTGAATTTCTAAACTCGGCGATCGGTTTGCTAATTTGCGATAAGCTGTAATTTCCCCATCAAGGCTAAAATCTGTCTTTGACTTGTAATGATCGTAATCATGTACAGCCAGTAAAGCAAAGCTACAGAAAAAGTTGGGATAGATATTGCCGCCGTAGTTCTCCAATGACACCCAAAGGTGATTTTGCGTAATGTCATGAAACATGTCGGATGCTGTATCGTACTGCATATCGTTATTTTGCATTTGCATGACAAATATTTCACTGGCAGGCAAGATGCCTATACTACGGAAATCAATCCATTTGCATCAATGGGTTGCTCCCAAAATCAAGTCTATGCAATCACGAGTTGTAGTTCCAGTTCACAAACCTGTGCTGCTTGCCTCGATAGAATCCGCAATTCATGGGGATAGCGAGGGCGCGGATCGTCTACCAACCAAATTGGCGGCACCATCATTGGTTCATAGCGTTCGATCGTATACACAACACCCGGTCGGGCGTTTAGCTCTACGGTTGCCCCTGGCAAAAATTCAAAGGCTTCATCCCAATCAATCTCTGTTTCAAAGTCCATCACTGCGTCGCCTATCGTTGTTATTCAATTACTTTGGTTTGATATCACTTTTGACATGGCTTCCGACATGACCGAGAACGCTAATCGCACAACAGTCTTGTCATTGCAACAACCTTGCCATTTACTTGCCATTCAACAGTAAAAATCGCCTCTATCCAGCACGACTTCGCCATAATCTGGAATCCAGGCGATCCAGGTGGTGGGAGACTCCTGACACAGCAACATTGCCTCATCAAAGCTATATTCGCTGGGAGGTTGAATCAACTTGACCCAAGACGATCGATCGTAGGTGATGTGGCAGACTAGATTCCAGGTTGATGCGGCTTCAACGTCTGGCACCAATGAATTGGTTGGATAAGGTGTTTCTGTGCGTAGCATTGTTGCGCTCTCGTTGCTCTCTATGGATCTTTCTTTATGGATCTTTGGCTTAGGGTCTTGCCTTAGTAACTTCAATGGCAATTAATTTGATTAAAGCAAAACGCTCTGATCAAAAAATCCATGAAAAGGAATATTTCTGTAGTCAATGATACAGATTTTTAAATATAAGTCAGGCTTTTCGTATAAATTTGCAACGTTTATGGTGGCGGATCGCTAAATATCGTTCTCTGGCAGGCAAGATGCCTGCGCTACGGATTACCCGATTATTTGCCTAACTGCCATTCTTTCAAGGCAACGGTGCGACTTCTGGCTCCAATGAAATTTTGGATGCGAATTTCAACAACTCCACACCCATCCGATCGAGGGAGAAATCTCCTGCCACTGCGTCGCCGTAGTTCGACAGCAAAATCACTCCCGTTTGATGGGTTTTATCAATACCCATAAAGCTGACATAGCCGCCTGTGCCGCCATTATGCCAGTGAAAGGTTAGATCTCCAGGCAGTTCCAGGATTTGCCAAGCCAAGCCCACATCCCCATTTCGATCGCTGAATTCCAACTGCTGGGAACGGACGATCGCCTGAAAGACGGGCATGTTTGTTTGCGTAAGGCTGGCTTGAATGAAGCGCAGCATATCATTAGCGGTTGAGCGAAAGGCTCCGGCAGGGGCGAGGACATCGAAATCCCAGTTAGAAGTGAGATGACCATCAGGAGAATGTCCGGGAATCAGGCGTTGTTGCTGTTCTGGGGAAAGGGCGATCGTGGTGTCTGCCATGTCTAAAGGAGTGCCGATCGTTTCCCGTACCAGTTCTTCGTAGGGTATATTTGTTCTGAGTTCCAGTAAATGACCCAGTAACCCCATGCCGAAATTCGAGTATTCAGAAGCAGTGCCGGGGGGATAGGTGAGTCTCACTTGCTCAAGGTCTTGGTACAGATCGCTGGCTGTGTAATCTCTGTAAGGATTGGTTTCATCCACTGAATCTGTCAGCAAAGTGTCAGGCAAACGGGGCAAACCGGAAGTGTGAGTTGCGAGTTGTTGGAGGGTGATGGCTGCCACCTCTGGAGACAGGCTCACCTCTGGGGAAAGGTAATCTGCGATCGGATCATCTAGCCCGACCTGCCCAGTTTGTTCTAAAGCTGCCAGGGTAATGCCCGTAAAGAGTTTAGTGATTGAGCCAATCTCATAAATTGAAGTTCCATCGGGTGGTGTATTGGCTTGATTCAACCGACCAAAGCCCTGAACAGATTCCTGCCCGCGTTGATAAATACCAACCACCAAACCAACATTCTCACGCTGAGCAATATAATCTGCTGTAAGTTGCTCTACTCGTGCCTTCAGGTCATAGGTATCCGTCATTGCCTGATATTGTAGGGCTTGAATCTTACCTGAAATAAATGAGCTGCTAAACAGGGCGATCGTCGCTGTCATAATGGCGAGGGCAGCGTATAACCAGAATCTCAACATGATATACCTTGCAGAGATACGTTCAACTACAACAGCGATTAAATCTGCTTTTGGAGCACCGCACTAATCCAGCCTGGATAGCTATACGAATGTTCTGCTTGCAATGTTAAAAACTGTGAGTTTTTCAATACATGATGCACAACCTGATCAAATGTTTCTTGAAGTCGATCGCGTTCACCAAAAGCTTCAAATCCCAAACTAAACCAGGTCTGCTTTTGAATCTCTAGCGTCGCAAGTTCCAGGTTACAGCCCTGTTCGATCGGACAAGCCGGATCAATGACTTCCGTTGGTTTCTGATTGAGGATTCTAAAAGTCTTTTGCTGACGTGATTTCTTTACGGGCAACCATTCTTGATTAAAAGTTTGTTCTAAAAAAAGCTGGTTCTCTACATCGCTTGTAAAACTCCACTTGACCCATTCCTCTATCTGACCAGAAACTTGATCAGAAAGTTGATGAGTTCCGCGATCGGCGGTTCGTTTTTTAATCTCTACTTTATTCTCCCTCAGCTTAATTCCCAAATCATTATTGTGGGGCAACTGAAGATACCAATCTTCTCGCTGCTCAAGAGTAGGAACGATCGTCCCCTGATGAAAATCCTGTGCGATCGGTGCTGGAATCTGTCCTTGCAGAAACCAGCGTGCTTCTAAAGTTGGATAGGTCATGGTTTCAGAGAATGAAAACTCAGGTGTGAAAGAACATTGTCAGCAGTGGAGCAAACCCCAGCAGCAGACCTATCCATGCTAACGATTGACTCGTTTCCGGTGGGCGAGATTCACCGAGCAATGCATCAATTCTTTCTTCCAGGCGATCGATCGAAGTTGTGCCAAATGCTGCACAGTATTGATCCTCCATCACAGGATGCTGCACCACTAACAGCAAAGATTCCGCCAACAATAACGGATCAACCTGTTGCGCCGCCCATCGATCGGCCCGAAGTTCTCGCAATAATAATAATTCTTGCCAGAGGGCATTTGTACAGGGCAACCCTGTCTCTTATACACATCT
>PVWD01000070.1 GCA_003003615.1 filamentous cyanobacterium CCP2
CTCTGGGACAGTGAGAACACATCCTCTCCTCCCCACGCCCCACACCCCACGCCCTTACTCTACAAGACAGGCGATCGGGCCCAATACTGCACCAATGGCGCAATTGAATTTCTCGGACGAGTCGATCATCAAATTAAAATTCGGGGGTTTCGGGTTGAACTAGGGGAAATCGAAGCAACATTACAACGCCATCCTGCTATCCAAGAAGCAGTGGTGTTTCCTGATGGAGCATCCAACGAAACCCGTCTAATCACCTACTTCAGTCTTAATTATCAGCATTTCCAGCAAAACATTTTGCAATCCCTGCAAACCCAACACCTTCAACATTGGCAAACCCTCTACAACCAAACCTACCAATCTTCAAGCAAGATTCACCATGCTGTGAGGGCAGATTTAACCGATAACTTTGTCATCACAACAGAAGAATTAAAGACGAAACCCGATCATACATTTAATATCACAGGATGGAATAGCAGCTATACCGGAGAGCCGATCTCAATCAGAGAAATGCGGGAATGGGTAAACGATCGCGTTCAGCAAATTCTTGCCCTGAAACCAAAACGAGTCTTAGAAATTGGTTGCGGCACGGGATTACTTCTATTTCAAATTGCGCCGCACTGCCAGAAGTATGTAGGAACTGACTTCTCAGCAGCCTCTTTGGAATTGATTCAAACTCAATTGAATGGACTCAATCTGCATCATGTCGAACTCCTGCATCACATGGCAACTGATTTTGCAGGCATTGATCCGGCATCATTTGACGTGGTGATTTTGAACTCGATCGTGCAGTATTTTCCCAGCCAGGATTATCTAATGCAAGTGCTAGAAGCAGCCATTCAGACTGTTGCACCGGGCGGTGTTTTACTGATTGGAGATGTGCGAAGCTTGCCCTTACTGGCGACCTTTCATACATGGGTGCAGTTTTGTCAGGCAGATGCCGCAATGGAACGAACCCAACTTCAGCAGCAAGTAGAACGATCGCAGTTTGAAGAACCGGAACTGGCGATCGATCCAGCATTTTTTCATGCATTGCGCGATCGGTTTTCCAGCATTCGGCAAGTACAAATCCGGCTTTCACGCGGTCGCAGCCACAATGAAATGACGCAGTTTCGCTACAATGTTTTGCTGCATATTGATGATAAGTTTCGTACCTTCCAACCAACACAAGTTCATTCAGTCCAACATCATGACTGGAAAGCGAACCCGATCGCAGTTGAAGAAATACAACACTCTTTGAGCGAAAGCAAACCAGAAAAATTTTTGATTACAAATGTGACAAATCAGCGAATTAGGGCAGCGATCGAAACAACCAACTGGTTACGCAACAAAGAATCTCCTAAAACAGTAGGGCGTATGCGAGAGAAATTGCAAGATGCTGCTCAATGGGCGATCGATCCTCAAGACTGGTGGGATTTAGAAACCGTGTTGCCGTACAACGTTGAGATTACCTGGTCAACGCAAACGAACACGGGAGATTATGATGTACTGTTGCTCCGGCAGGGAATTGATGCAAACATTGACCCATCCATTCCTCAGCAGCCCTATCAATCAGAACAGTCCTATACAAATCATCCTTTGCAATCGGCTTTTGCACGTCAACTGATTCCAGAGCTGCGCCAATATTTAAAGCAAACCTTACCCGACTATATGGTGCCTGCCACCTTTGTGCCGTTGGAAAAATTGCCTCTGACTTCTAGTGGCAAAATCGATCGCGCCAGCGTTGCGGAGCTATATCGCGCCAGCATTGCAGAGCAATATCGCATCAACATTGCAGAGCCGTATCATATCAGTATTGCAGAGCAATATTACGATCTCCTCTCGCTCAGTGGAAATTCCATTCACTCATCCCATTCAACGATCGCACCATCCATCACCGAAGCAACCCTCATTGAAATTTGGCAAGAACTTCTACGGCTCAAACAGGTCAGCCTCCACGACAACTTTTTTGAATTAGGTGGACACTCGCTGTTAGCCACCCAAATGACCTCCCGCGTGCGTGACACCTTTGGGCTGGAACTGCCTTTGCAAAAAATATTTGAAGCCCCCACGATCGCCCAACTCGCTCCCATCCTCGAAACCCTGCGAAACGCAGCCTCACCCCCCATCCCCCCCCTCGTCCGCCTAGATCGGTCTGCCCACCGTCGCAAGCGATCGACATTACCCTCAACGCCACCAACCAACCCGAATCAAATCCAAAATCATCCTGGTTTTTCCGCACCAACCACCATCAAGCAACCTGAGATCGCGTCTCGATCGCCTCTAATTCCTTTGACGCTGGGCAACAGCCAACAACCCTTCTTCTGTGTTCATCCCATGTTTGGCGTGGTGTTTCCCTATCTGGAACTAGCGCATCATTTAGGGAGCCATCGCAGTTTCTATGGACTGCAACCGTTAGGGCTAGATGGCAAATCACCCCCTCTAAACCGCATTGAAGCGATCGCCACCTACTACATTCAAGCCATTCAAACCCTTCAGCCACATGGCCCCTATTTCTTAGGGGGATGGTCATTTGGTGGGCTGGTTGCCTTTGAAATGGCGCAACAACTCACCCAGGCAGGGCAACCCATTGGACTTCTAGCAATTCTGGATACGCCAGCCCCCTGCAACAAGCCATCTCTCTATCAAAGCCTTAAGTTCCTTTTGGGAACTGCCCTCTGGTCTACACTGCCCTTCCTGCTGGACTATGGGGCCCTTGCGACCGATCGGCTGCGATCCCGATCGTGGTTTTCCCGTGGGCAATGGTCTGCGATCACGCGTCTGCTGCCTGAAGAATCCCGATTACAGCTATTGGATGAATCTGCCATTCGATCGCTGCTGCCCATTGTCTATGCGAACAGTCAGGCAACCTATCGGTATGTGCCACGGCCTTACCCCAATCGGCTCACACTATTCAAAGCTGCCGAACAGCCAGAAGCCCTCCAAAACCAGCCAACCCTAAATTGGAGCACACTCGCAAGTGAGATTCAACTGCATCAAGTACCAGGCAATCATCTGTCGCTGCTGAAACAGCCCCATGTTCAAACCCTGGCTCAACAACTAGAACACTATTTGTCTTAGATATTTATGTTGTCTTAGATATTTGTGCAGGATACAAACCCTTACGCCCAGACGAATTAGGCACTCCAGCTAGCTCACTCTCTGGGTAGACGCATTGCCGTCGTAGAAGATAGGAAAATGAAGTATCCCAGGAAAACACGCTGCAATTTACCGAGTGAATAGGAACTAGATGTTGTTCCATAGTGGGTGCTGAATCTAGAAAATATTCTGGACAAAATCCAAAGTTTCACATCCATATAAGAAAGACGCGTTGCCCTTGGGACAGTCTCACGATAGGAGGCACGAAAGTGGGCAAGATACGACGCGGTTTGGGAGGCACTTCGCTACTTCTGGCGGTAATAATGGCGATCGCAGCTTGTGCTGCACCTCAACGCACCACCAGTGATACCGATGGCGATCAGGCGGGAGGAACTGATACTGGAGGCACGACACAACCCGTCGCTGCGGTGATTAAAGGGCTAGATAATCCCTTCTTCCAAACCATGCAGCAGGGAATTGAAGAGCAGGCTGAAACCACAGGTACTGAGGTAACGGTGCAGGCGGCAAACAGTCTGGGCGATACGACAGGACAAGCGGATCGGGTACAAACTTTAGCAGGACAAGATTACGGCTGTTTTATCATCAATCCAATTACCCAAACAAATTTGGTACAACCCCTCGTTCAGGTTGCCAATGCTGGTAAGTACATTGTGAATATCGATAGCCCCATTGGTGAGGAAGCCGCTCAAGCAGCCAATCTGGAGATTTCAACCTATATTGGCACGGACAACGTACAGGCAGGTCGGTTAGCTGCTGAGGAAATGGCTCGGTTGCTGCCGGAGGGGGGCGATGTAGCTCTGATCGGCGGTGTAGCTGGGGATGCGACGAGTCAAGCTCGACTGGAAGGTTTCCAGCAGGGCATTCCCGACAACATTCGGATTGTGCAAACCATTGCTGCCGACTGGGAACGGCAAAGAGCCTTGACGGCCGCTGGAGATATTCTGCGGGCCCGTCCTGATTTAGCTGGGTTCTTTGTCGCCAACGATGACATGGGGTTAGGCGTGGTGCGTGCCCTTGCAGATGTGGGGCGACAAGGTGAGGTGAAGGTGATTAGCGTAGACGGTCTTCAGGATGCCATTCGAGCAGTCCAAGAGGGAACGCTATCAGCAACCGTTGCCCAATATCCCTATGCGATCGGTGCGATGGGGATGGAGGCGTGTCAGGCAGCAATGGCGGGGGAAACTTTGCCGGAAAACGTGACTGCTCCCGTGGTGGTGGTGAATCAGAGTAATGCCGATCAAGCTCTGGAAAGCTTCCCTAGACCATTTGCTGAGTATGAAGATCCCTTTGCGGATTTGCTGGGGCAGCAGTAAAGTTTGAAGCAACGATCGCCCATTCTCTGGGTAATTCCCCATGCAGCTACTCATCCAATCCAATGGAAGTTAAGAAGTAAAGGCATTTTTGCTGTGATGCGATTGCCTCCCTTGCAGGCCCTTGCTTGCACAATACCTCTTATACGCTTTTAACTTCCATCGGAAATTTTTCATAGATAAGGTGTGCCATGACACAAGCCACTACATCTCCATCCTGGGAACGACTAAGAGATCCCAGCTTTTGGGCAGACTGGACAGCAGCCGTTGCCTTGGTGCTGTTAATTATCGGTTTTAGCATTGCTTCACCTGTATTCCTGACCCTAGGGAATATACAGGCCCTGTTGCTGGCAGCGGCCATCCTGGTGGTGCTGACGATCGGACAAACCTATGTGATTTTGACCGGGGGAATCGATCTGTCTGTGGCTTCAATCTTGACCTTGGGGAGCGTGGTACTTGGTCAAGCCTATAGCCGGGGATGGGGAATCGGTGTGGCCTGTTTGCTGGCGATCGTCACAGGCACTCTCGTGGGTTTGATTAATGGATTAGTCATCGCCAAAGGCAAAATTACCGATTTCATTGTCACCCTGGGTTCCCTCAGTGCGGCTTCTGGAGCAGCTTTAGTGCTATCCAATGGCAGACCCGTACAAATCGCCGATCCGTTTCTGCTGCGGCTGGCAACGGGGAGGCTAGGCCCGATCGGCTACTTCGTCATTTTGGCTGCGATCGTCGCGATAATTGCCCATTTTGTGCTGTTCCATAGCCGGTTTGGAACTCACCTGCTGGCAACGGGCGGAGATACAGAAGCAGCAAGGGCAATGGGGATTAATACCGATCGGATCAAAATTACTGCCTATATTATTTCGGGCTGCTTAGCAGGGATTGCCGGTGTTTTGCTGACGGCTCGCGTCGGTGCGGCCGAGCCTGCTTCCAATACCAGTTTTCTGCTAAATTCTGTAGCGGCTGTGGTGTTGGGAGGTGTCAGTTTGTTTGGCGGCCGAGGAACGGTGATTGGGCCAGTCGTTGGGGCGTTGCTGCTAACAGCTCTGGTCAATGGCTTGACATTACTAGCCGTCTCCCAATTTTATCAGCCGCTCGCGGTCGGTATTGTTGTTGTTCTTGCTGCCTTGTTAATGAGGTATCAACAATGAGTTTTAATGAGCCGATTCATCGATCTGAAAATCATCGAGCAGAAAATGAAGCAGGTAATGGATCAAGCCATCCTGATTCGATTCCACCTCCTTTCACCGATGATGATTTTTTACCATCAGAAGCCGTTCGTTCTATCCCAGCTCAACCCGATCGCGCTAATGTTCTTTTATACATTGATCAGGTCAGCAAATGGTTTGGTAATGTCCATGCCATCACAGACATTACAATTTGGGCAAATCGCGGCGAAATTACGGCGATCGTCGGCGATAACGGGGCAGGAAAATCGACGTTAATTAAATGTATTTCGGGGGTACATGGGCCCACCGCAGGGCAGGTTTTTCTGGATGGTAAGCCGGTTCACTTTACGTCCCCCGAAGATGCTCGACGGGCAGGAATTGAAACAGTTTATCAAACCTTGGCTCTGTGTAATGACTTGACCATCTGGCAAAATTTGTTTTTAAACCGCGAGATGGTTAACCATTGGGGGCCTTTGTCGTTTCTGGATCAACGAGCGATGCGGCGGCGGTCTGCGGAGATGCTGAGTCGGTTAGAGGTCAACATTCCCAGCATTAATGCGAGAGTCCGGCGGCTATCAGGGGGGCAACGGCAAGCAGTTGCGATTTCCAGGGCTGCGGGTTGGGGATCACGCTTAGTGATTATGGATGAACCGACGGCAGCTCTTGGTGTGCGCGAAACGGCTCGCGTGGAAGAACTGATCCTACGGCTGCGAGATGATGGGCTGGCGGTCTTGTTAATCAGCCATAACTTCGATCAGGTGATGCGCCTCTCAAACCAAATTTGGGTGATGCGAAGTGGTCGCTTGGTGGGGGGACGACGCACCCAGGATACCAGCGGCAAAGAATTAGTTTCAATGATTACAGGTGCCCAACAGGAGGAAGCGTTATGAATCGGATTGGTGTCCATGCGCTGGTGTGGGTTGGAGGGTGGAGTGAACCGGAATGCCAGCAGGCGATCGAAAGTAGCAAGGCGGCTGGGTTTGCTCTGATTGAAATCCCGGTGCTTGACCCTGCCACAATTGATATTGCCATGACCCGACGGATGCTTAAGTCGGTTGGGTTAGAAGCGGGTTGCTCCCTGGGGCTTAGCTTTGATACCGACATTTCTAGTGCTGATCCAGCCGTGGTGGCAGCGGGCGATCGGCTCCTCCATGAGGCATTAGATGTGGCTCGCGGCATCGGTGCCAATTATCTGGGAGGGGTGATCTACAGTGCCTTGGGGAAATACGCTCAAATGCCTACATCAGAAGGACGTGCCAATTGCATCAACGTGTTGCGGGGACTGGCAAGGGATGCGGCAGCAGATGGGATTACTTTAGGTTTGGAAACCGTGAATCGGTACGAAAGTAACCTCCTCAACACCGCAGCACAAACCCTGAAACTGATTGAAGCGATTAACGAAGATAATGTAGTCGTCCACCTGGATACGTACCACATGAATATTGAAGAATCCGATTTTCGCAGCCCTGTGCTAGCTTGTGGCGATCGGCTGGGCTATGTCCACGTTGGAGAAAGCCATCGGGGTTATCTCGGCACGGGTACAGTAGACTTTGCTACACTGTTTGCTGCACTGGCAGAAATAGATTATCAAGGGACAATTACCTTTGAAAGCTTCTCTTCAGCCGTAGTCGCCCCCAAGCTTTCCACAACCCTGGCGATTTGGCGTAACCTCTGGAGCGATGGTATGGATCTGGCTCGCCATGCGCGTCAGTTCATTGATCAAGGATTGCGAAAGGCAGAGCGATCGTTGGCTGAAACAAACCGATGATTGTTTTTGACCTATTGTTTGACCTACATAAATACCGTAGAAGGTGGGTAAGGACGCATCGCGATGCGCCCCTACAAAACCTGGAAACTTATTCATACTTTAGACGAGAATTGCAATGCTGTTGGGAATTGATTTAGGTACAGGTTCTGTTAAGGCACTGTTACTTAATCCAGATGGAACCGTGATAGCTGAATTTTCCCATCCCTACCCAGTGCAATCACCAAAACCAGGCTGGGCAGAAACCGATCCAGAGGACTGGTGGGCAGCAGTGGCAAAGGTTGTGAACCAAATTGTGACCCAATCATCGCATTCTGTAGAGGCGATCGGGCTTTCAGGGCAGATGCATGGGGTGGTGCTAGCGGACAAAGCGGGTCAACCTGTGCGTCCGGCGATTCTGTGGGCAGATATGCGAGCCAGTGAGGTGCTGGATGTCTATGAGCAGCTTCCTGTTGGGCTGCGGTTGCGGTTGGCGAACCCGATTACAGCGGGAATGGCAGGAACAACATTGATCTGGTTACGGCAGGAAGAACCCGATACCTACGCTGCGGCCCGTTGGGTTTTGCAACCGAAAGACTGGCTCCGATTTCGATTAACCGGGGAAGTGGCTGCGGAACCCTCCGATGCCTCTGGCACCCTGCTCTATGATGTGCTGTCCGATCAGTGGGCCTTTGAGGTGCTAGAAACCCTGCATCTGCGAACGGATTGGCTTCCGGCTCTCTTGCCCTCCAAGCAGATCGCTGGATATCTGACATCGCAAGCAGCCCATCATCTGGGATTAAAGGCAGGACTTCCCGTGGTTACAGGGGGTGCCGATACCGCAGCGGCAATGCTGGGCAGTGGATTACTGGAACCCGAACTCGTGCAGTTGACGATCGGTTCTGGAGCACAAATCATTACGCCACTGACTCACCCTCAAGGGGATGATTCCCTCCGTACCCATCTCTTTCGTGCGGTGCTGCCTGGACAATGGTATCGCTTAGCCGCCATTCAGAATGCGGGACTGGCACTGGAATGGGTGCGGGGCATTCTGGGCTTCAGTTGGGCAGAAGTGTATGATGCAGCAAACTCCGTTCCCTTGGGCTGTGAAGGGCTGACCTTTTTACCCTACCTGACAGGGGAACGCACCCCTCACCTCGATCCCCATGCACGGGGCACCTGGGTTGGGTTAGGGTTGCACCACACCCGATCGCACTTAATGTGGGCGGCTTTAGAGGGGGTTGCCTTTGCAGTCAAGCAAGGAATGGAGGCGATCGCAACTCCCCATCAGCCCATTTCCAAGCTTCGTCTGGCAGGAGGTGGCACTGTGGAACCTGCCTGGAGGCAATTGCTGGCGACGGTATTGCAAGTACCGCTCTACAGCATTACGATACCAGCAGCTTCAGCACGAGGAGCCGCAATTCTGGCAGGTTTAGGCATCGGGATCTATGCCAATGAACAAGCGATTCCCCAGGTAAAAATTACAGATACTCCAACCCTCCCCAACGCCTTCACGCCTGAACTAGAAGAGGCATGGACGCGCTTTCAGACACTTTACCCAACTTTGCGCCAGTGGCGATCGGATCTGTCGTCACCCGTTTTGCTGAGGTAACAACGATAAGTAGAGCTTTACCCCTGATATAGTAACTCCCTATACGGCATCTCGTTGATCTTTCGCGTCTATACGGCTAAAGTAGTTTTAGGATAGATTTTCGTCTATCTCAGATTAATCATGCATAGATTCAACTGAATACCAGATCAAGTGAATCGGGTCAAGAAATTTTAACCGTTCTGCGTCTTACATTTTTTATCAATCTTCGCGACTCGTTCAGTATCTGCCAATCCAATCTGCCCTCAAGTCCTACAGGTAAGCTGCATGGCTCAATTTTTGCTACAAACTGTTTGGCTCATTCCTTGCTATGCGATCGTCGGTGCAGTGACATCTGCCCTTTGGTCGCCCGCCCTGATTCGGCGTACAGGGCCGCGTCCTGCGGGTTATATTAACCTGTGCATGACCTTTCTGGCGTTTGTGCATAGTTTGGCTGCCTTTCCAATGGTGTGGCAACAGCCAACTCAAATCCTTTCTGTCTCGTGGTTGCAGGTAGCCGGATTAGATCTATCTCTGTCCCTCGAAATTTCTGCGGTGACAGTAGGTGCCAGTTTAGTTGTAACAGGCTTGAATGTGCTGGCGCAGACCTATGCGATCGGGTATTTGGAAATGGATTGGGGCTGGTCGCGGTTTTTCGCACTTTTGGCCCTGTTTGAAGCAGGAATGTGTAGTTTGGCGTTCTGCAATTCCCTGTTCTTCAGCTACATTATTCTGGAAATTTTGACGCTGGGAACCTACCTGATTGTGGGGACTTGGTTCAACCAATCCCTGGTGGTGACGGGGGCCCGCGATGCCTTTTTGACGAAGCGCGTAGGCGACTTGTTCTTGCTCATGGGGGTGTTGGCCATTTACCCACTCGCAGGCACCTGGGATTTTAACGAGCTAGCCCAGTGGGCAGAAACGGCGACTGTTGATCCAACCGTTGCCACGTTGGTGGGTTTGGCACTCTTGGCAGGGCCAATGGGTAAATGCGCTCAGTTTCCCCTACACCTGTGGTTGGATGAGGCAATGGAAGGGCCAATTCCTAGCACGATTTTGCGAAATTCGGTGGTGGTGGCAACGGGAGCTTGGGTGTTAATTAAGCTGCAACCTGTGTTGGCATTGTCTCCGGTGGTGTTAACAGCGATGATTGCGATCGGCTCCTTAACCGCAGTGGGAGGAACCTTGATTGCGATCGCCCAGATTGATGTGAAACGCTCCCTGTCGTATTCGGTGAGTGCTTTTATGGGGCTGGTGTTCATTGCAGTGGGCACCGGCCAAACCGAGGCCGCCTTATTGCTGATCCTCAGCCATGCCTTGGCACAAGGGCTTTTGGTTATGAGTACTGGGTCGATCGTGTTGAACAGCATTACTCAAGACCTGACTCAGCTTGGCGGACTGTGGAGCCGTCGTCCGATTTCAGGGTTGTGCTGTCTGGTGGGTGTAGCAGGTTTGGTTGGGTTGCCTCCCCTCGGCGGATTTTGGGCCCTGCTGAAGCTGGCAGATGGACTCTGGGTAACACAACCCTGGCTCGTTGCAGTCCTGCTGCTGGTCAACGGGTTGACTGCGTTTAGCATGATGCGTGAGTTTGGACTCATTTTTGCCGGTTCCCCTCAACAGATGACCCAACGATCGCCCGAAAATTTTTGGCTCGTTACGTTGCCCATGATGGTGCTAATGGGGTTGACGCTGCATTTACCCTTGATTTTGCAAAACCTTTCGCTGCTTCCCAGTTGGGCAATGCTCAACAAAGACATGGCCTTACTCTTGCTGTGGTCGAGTTTAATTGGTGGTGGCCTTGGGGCGATCGTCTACGTGGGACAAAGCATTCCCAAACCGATTCAACTTCCCTGGAAACGCCTCCAAACCTTCTTCGCCTACGACCTCTACACCCCCCAACTCTACCGTTCCAGCATTGTCTTTTGCGTCGATTGGGCCTCTCGCCTTACCGATTGGTTCGATCGCCATGTGGTTGACGGAGCGGTGAACCTGGTTGGCTTTGTCTCCCTCTTTAGCGGAGAAGCCCTGAAGTATGGCAACTCTGGACAAGGACAGTTCTACATTCTCACCATTCTGATTGGGCTAGCGGCGATCGTCCTGAGTATGAGTTGGTCGTTTGTTTGGCCGTGAGAAGGACTCAGTTCTGACTTTCTCCTTTCCAACCTCCACTCCGAACCCCCACCCCCTGATTCCCTCAAAAACCATGCTAAGTACACTCATCTGGTTTCCAATTCTTGGAGCGATCGCGATCGCCTTTTTGCCGCTCCGTCAGCCAAAGCTGGTTGCCCTCACCGTGAGTGGCATCACCCTCCTGTGGTCACTTTGGGTTGCCTCCCAATTTGACTTTACCGATTCCCTTCAGCTACAGGAATATTTGCCCTGGCTGGAAACATTAGGCTTGAACTATCAGTTGGGAGTGGATGGTTTATCCCTACCGCTGCTCATGCTGAATGGTTTATTAACCTGGATTGCCATCTACAGCAGCCAAGAAGATGTGAAACGACCCCGATTATTTTACAGTTTGATTCTGCTGGTGAGTGGTGCGGTTGCAGGGGCTTTTTTGGCGCAGAACTTGCTGCTGTTTTTCCTGTTTTATGAAGTGGAATTAGTGCCGTTTTATTTGCTCATTTCCATTTGGGGCGGCGAAAAGTGCAACTATGCAGCGACCAAGTTTTTGCTGTACACGGCCCTTTCCGGCACTTTAATCTTAGTGGCATTTTTGGGCTTGGTTTGGTTAGAAGGGGCAGACAGCTTTGCCTACAAAGCCCTTATGGGGCAATCCTTACCGCAATGGCTCCAAATTGTGCTGCTAAGCTTTATTTTGGTAGGATTTGGCATCAAAATTCCGCTGATGCCGCTGCACACCTGGCTACCCGACACTTACGTGGCTGCCTCTACCCCCGTTGCCATTTTGCTGGGTGGTGTGCTGGCAAAACTGGGAGCCTATGGCATTTTCCGGTTTGGATTAGGACTGTTTCCAGAAGCCTGGGCAACTTTGGCTCCGGGACTTGCAACCTGGGCAACGGTGAGTGTGCTGTACGGGGCAACCATTGCGATCGCCCAAAAAGACATTAAACGCATGGTGGCGTATAGTTCGATTGGGCATATGGGCTATATCCTGCTGGGCGGTGCGGCCTTGACAGATTTGAGCTTGGTGGGAGCCGTGGCCCAGATGGTGGCGCATGGATTGATTTTGGCGATTTTGTTCCATTTGGTTGGTGTCATTGAAAGCAAGGTTGGGACACGAGAGCTAGATGTACTCAATGGCTTGATGAACCCCGTTCGAGGACTGCCCCTCGTCAGTGCGCTGCTGATTTTGGGTGGAATGGCCAGTGCTGGAATTCCCGGTTTAGTTGGCTTTATTGCTGAATTTCTGGTGTTTCAGGGCAGCTATTCCGTTTTCCCAGTACAAACCTTGCTTTGCGTCGTGGGGACGGGTTTAACCGCCGTTTATTTTGTAATTTTGCTCAATCGCACCTGCTTCGGCAAATTGGATAATGCGATCGCCTATTTCCCCAAAGTAGAATGGCGCGAACGAGTACCCGCCTTGATTCTGGCAATTACCATCTTCTTCTTGGGAATTCAACCCACCTGGCTCGTCCGCTGGAGCGAATCCACCACCCACACGATGGTGTCTGCCACCCTGGCCCAGCCCACGATCGCCCAGGCTGCTGATTCCCCCCTACCCGCTTCCCAAACGTCTCTACCCTAATCCCCCCAAAAACCATGACAACCCAAACCCTTCCCCAAACCCTAATTCCACCTTCAACCCACGAATTTGCAGATATCATCCATCGTTTAGAAGCAGGCGGCTCCATGCTGCCCGACACGCCCGAAAATTTGATGCAAATCATCGGAATTTACAAGGCGTATGCCGTGCCAATGGATTTCTATTGGCGGGGTGTATCCTCCATTTCCGGACGAGTTTTTCTCAACCCGCTACCCGCCTTTAAGTATTTCCTGCCCAAAGAGTATCTAGACCTGCACAATCATTATGCAGGAGACGATGCAGACTTACGAATCTGGCGAGGAGAAGCCACAGCCCATCCTGAACTGTTGGAATTCATGGAAAAAGGAGAGGTGAAACAGAAATTACCCAAACTGTTTCATCACCTATGGCACGATCGCATCAACATGGAATTTGCAGAAGCCTGTATGCGAGCGATGTTCTGGCATCGGGGCATGGGTGGACAGTTTGATCCGTATCTAGACAGCGAAGAGTATAAAGCAAATGCCGATCGGGCGATTCGGGCATACTTCCGGGGTAATCCAGCCATGTTGGGGCTGTATCAACTGTTTCCAGATATGTTCCTGGAGCAGGTACGTGAACTATCCTATTACGCAAATCTGGGCTTGTTTTGGGAAGTCATGGCCCCTGTCTTTTTTGAAATGTCTGACCTGTACGATGAAGGGAAACTGACAACCGTACCAGAAGCGATGAACTTTCTCGTGAATGGTATTTTTGCGATCGCCGGTCGTCCCATTTATCATCATGTTTATATTCAGGGAGAATGCTACGAAATCATTCCCAAATCTAAGGGCTTTATGTGGCTTTATGAAGCGGCTCTGCCCTACGTCGAAGCAGTGTTCTACCGCACCTCTCCATTTCGTGGCACAAAGTCTTACAACGCCCAAGCAAAGCAGGTTCCAACCGACCAAAAAGAGTTTCACTACGGCATTCTCTATGCGGATGTGTTTCCCGTTGGCTCCGCAGGCATTCCGCCCACCCTGCTGATGCAAGATATGCTGCATTTCTTACCGCCCTACCTGCTGGACTACTACAAACAGCATTGCCGCAACGAAGATGACATGCTGATTCAATTAGGAATTAGCTTTCAACGATCGATGTACAACGTCACTTCCGCAGTGATTCAAGCCTTACGCACCGCATTGCTCTATCCGCTAGACGACACGAACCCCAAACACTTACTGGCAAATCGCCAATTCTTTGAAACTCAACTCGATCGGTTTAAGCGTCCGGAAGCTAGGCTCAGAGACATTCAAAGACAAGACTATCGGTAAAAGATTGGAACCACCCGTCCCATTTCCCATTCCCTACTCCCTACTCCCTCAAAATGGCTGATATTGTTGATATTGCAGTAAATGCAGAAGGATTCAAAACCCTGGTGGCAGCCGTTCAAGCTGCCAATTTAGTGGAAACATTGAAAAGCCCAGGGCCGTTTACCGTATTTGCCCCCAACGACGATGCCTTTGCGAAACTTCCACCTGGAACCATTCAAACCTTAGTACAAAACGTGCCTCAACTGGCGCGAATTTTGACGTTTCATGTTGTTCCAGGGAAGTGGATGAAAGCGGATCTAGAACGAGTTAATTTTTTGACCTCAGTGGAAGGATCACCCATTCCCATTGACACTTCCGACGGATTTGAAGTGAAGAACGCAACCGTTCTAGCAGCAGATATTGAAGCCGATAATGGTGTCATTCATGTTCTCGATCGCGTTATTTTAATGGGTTAGGGTAGGATTGATGTAATATTCTTTCATTTCAATCTCCCTGCTCAAAGGCTCCTATTGCCTCAAAAAGCATGAAAGCTCAACGATTATGGCAACGGATGGAAAAGTTAGGACGATCGAGTTTATCGAGTTTGCCGCAGTCCATCACAGATGAGCTGAATAACAGAAAACTTGTCCTAAGCATTCTGCGTCCTGCCACATTAAGCCGTTTGGGGCTGTTCATCCTTACCCTCACCTTAGCGATCGGCTGTGGTGGGAAGATTCTCGTTCCTTCCTCTCATCCTCCAGTTGCACCATCCGTTACGCTGACCATATCTGCGGCGGCCAGCTTGCAAGATGCATTAGAGGCGATCGATCCTCTGTTTGAACAGACAAATCCCAACATTCAGGTGAACTACAACTTTGGTTCCTCTGGCACATTGCAACAGCAGATTGAACAGGGTGCCCCGGTTGATGTTTTCATTTCAGCGGCAGCAAAACAAATGAATGCCTTACAGGAGCAAGATCTGATCTTGTCAGACACGCGCCGCAACTTATTAGCAAACCGGCTTGTGCTGATTGTGCCCCAAGACTCTGCCCTTGCGCTCTCTGATTTTCGTCAGCTTAGGGATGCCAATATCAGCAGAATTTCAGTCGGAGAACCGCGCGGCGTTCCGGCAGGACAATATGCCGAGGAAGTACTGAAAAATTTGGAATTAGCAGGCGAGTTACAACCTAAATTTGTGTTTGCAAATAATGTACGAGGAGTGCTAGCGGCGGTTGAAAGTGGCAATGTGGATGCAGGAATCGTCTACGAAACCGATGCAAAACGCTCCGATCGCGTCAAAATTGCCGCTATTGCTGAAGAGAATTTGCATCAACCGATCGTTTATCCGATCGCAGTGCTGCAAAGCAGTTCTAATATTGAAGCAGCGAAAACCTACACACAGTTTTTGCTCGATACGCAGGCAAGAGATACCTTTCAAAAATTTGGATTTGGGACTCCTGCATCATGACGGAAATTGATTTTTCCCCGCTCTGGATTTCTCTTAAAGTTGCGACGATCGCCATGCTGTTTACCTTCTTTTTGGGCATCGCAACGGCGTACTGGATGCTGCACTATCGGGGAAAATGGAAATCCGTCATTGAAGGAATTTTGATCTCACCGTTGATTCTACCACCGACTGTTTTGGGATTTCTGTTGCTGCTGTTGCTCGGTAAAAATGGATTCATTGGGCAGTTCCTATCCCCATTCGGAATTAATCTCGTTTTCACCTGGTATGCTGCGGTAATTGCTGCTGCGATCGTATCCTTTCCACTCATGTATAAAACCACGCTAGGAGCCTTTGAGCAGGTCGATCGCAGTCTGCTGCAAGTTGCCCAAACCTTAGGTGCCTCACAGGGAATGATTTTTAGGCGAGTATTACTCCCACTATCTGCTCCCGGCATTCTAGCAGGAACCGTCCTGTCTTTTGCGCGGGCATTGGGTGAATTTGGGGCAACGCTCATGTTGGCGGGGGAATATTCCCGGTCAAACACAGACGATTCCAATGGCAATTTACTTTGCAGTGGAAGCAGGGGCGATGAATGAAGCCTGGTTATGGGCGATCGTGATTTTGACCATCTCCCTGTCGGGGATCATTGCAGTCAATCTATGGCAGAAACAATATCAGCAAAAGATTCAAGGAAACTCTTTCGGCAGGGTGGAAGCCCATGAGCCAGTCAACGGTAGAGGCAGAAGAGCAGCCCCCCCTCAAATCGTGCCGATCGCCAAACCGTCCTTTCCTCAACTGGAACAAGGCTTACTGGTGGATATTCAGAAACAGTTGACCAACTTTACCCTTGATACCGCGTTTACCGTGCAGCAAGAAACCCTGGGATTGCTGGGCGGATCAGGTTCTGGCAAAAGTATGACGCTGCGCTGTATTGCTGGCGTTGAAACACCCACTAAAGGGAGAATTGTCCTCAATGGTCACACCTTATTTGATTCAGAACAACGGATCAATATCCCCAGCCATCAGCGCAAAGTTAGTCTGGTATTTCAACACTATGCCCTGTTTCCCCACATGACCGTTACGCAAAATATCGCCTTTGGCTTACAGCAACTCCCCAAAGCCATTCGATCGCAGCGCATCAACCAACAGCTTGCCCGACTGCAACTGCAAGGATTAGGCGATCGTTATCCTCATCAGCTTTCTGGGGGGCAACAGCAGCGAGTCGCGTTAGCCAGGGCATTCGCCACTGAACCAGAAGCTCTGTTGCTAGATGAACCGTTTTCAGCATTGGATACCTATTTACGGAGTCAGGTTGAGCGTCAGTTGGTAGAAACGTTATTAACTTATTCAGGTGTCACTTTGTTTGTCACCCATAATCTAGAAGAAGCCTACCGAGTTTGTGAAAAATTGATGGTGATGTCAGGTGGAAAGCCGATCGCCTTTGATTCTAAACATCGTGTCTTTGAACATCCTCGTACCCTTCGCGTTGCCCAACTCACCGGATGTAAAAATTTTTCTCGTGCCGTTTCTGTTAGCACAAATACCATTAAGGCGATCGATTGGGGTGTCATTTTAAGTGTGGTGGAAGCAATTCCCAAAAACCTGTCAGACATCGGAATTCGCGCCCATCAAGTCAAGCTCATGCCACAGCCCGATCCTAGCCTCACGAATCTATTTCCTTGCTGGCTAGCCTCCACCAGCGAAACTCCACACCGCATGTCCCTATTTTTAAAGTTGAATGCCAAACCGCAAGGCAGCGAGGATTACCATGTGCAGGCAGAAGTGTTCAAGAAGAAGTGGCACAGCATTAAGGAAAGTCCTTTTCCCTGGTATGTGCAATTTGATCCGCTGCGGCTGATTTTGCTGGTTTAGGGAATGGGCAAACAAGATACCCACCCCACAGATGCCATTGACTTTAGACAAAAGGAAATAACTGTGGTGATTCTCTTAGCGTGACATGGTGCGATCGAACACTACACCAGAGAGCAAAGCAGCATAACTTTATGGGGTTTTGGTTGAGGAGGAAAGAAGCTGTGACTGAAGTTGGTGTTGGTGTTGTTTAAACCCAATCGTCAGCGTGACTAAGAGGCTATAAAATGCAACGATCGCCAAGACAGCCAGATCGCCAAACCACCAATTGAGTCCTGCACCTTCACCCAACCAGAACGTCCCCAGAGCGCAAAGCAACACACCTGCCCCCAGTTTGATCAAAACTTCTGGTAGTTTGACCAGATAGGGATGCAGCAAAACGACTAATCCCAGTGAACCCAGCAATGCTAACACGGTAGCTCCGATCGCTTCTGTCCAGTTCCCTGAGGCTAACCCCAACGTAATGACAATAAGGGCAACTTCCAACGCTTCCAAAGCCGCACTTTTGGTCATAATCAGAAAGTTCAATCGACTGAAGCTATGCTGAGCTTCTGAAGTTTCTAAACTGATTCCTTCGGCTGTCAATGGATCAGAATCAATCCAACCCGCCCGTTTGCCCTGCACTTGGCGACGAATCGACTTGGTAATCCATCCCCACCCAAACCAAAGCAACACCATCCCAATAAACAGTTGTAACCAGTGAAGCGGAATCGACTGTAACCCTGCTCCTAACCCGATCGCCGCTACGGCCACCAGGCTCAATCCTGTAATGCTGCCCCAAATTGCTTCACGCCCATAACCCGATCGAGCAATTGCATAGGCAATGGCTGCGGTTTCTAAAAACTCAATGCTGGCACTACTCAGAGCCGTCAAAAAAATACTCCAATTCATAGGTAATCCTTGGGGTAATGGGAAAGAATAAAAGATCAGGGACAAGGAAGCAAAGAATACTCCTTCCTTGCAGGAAGGAATTGCTTTCAAGCCCAATACCATAATCACCCAGCAGCTTAGTCTGATTCATCTCATAAGGCGCGATCGGATAGAAATTTAATTGCGGGCGGTTGATCGGATTGACAGGCACAGTGAAATTTATGGAAGACCTAGACTATTACAAATTGCGTAATCATGCATTAGACTTTCTCTATCACCAATTTGCCCACAATGATGTTGCCTAATCAAGGCACTCTATCTAACACCTACGAAGGACACAACAATGCAATTCAAATTTCTCATCATTCTGCCTCTAATGCTTTGTTTAACCTTATTTACAGCTTGCTTGCCAACGGGTACAAATCCTGCTGAAGGAGATGCGGAGCAGGAAGAGGAAATTCAGCCCGGAGGAGAGGCAGAAGCGGAGGAGGAAGGAGAGGAAGAAGAGGAAGAAGAGGGAGAGGAGGGAGATGATTAGGATAGGAATGGAATGAAGCGGAAGAAGAAATTGATCGCCTCGTTTTAGAATTGAAAGGCAAGTCTGGGGAACAGGAATTCACCTGAATTGGATAAAGACTGGAAAGCTGATGAGCCATACTGTAACCATCCAAAATCTGTTTCATAGCAGAACAGGTGTATTAGCAACAATGCACCAAAAAGAGCAAGTTATTCGTCCAATTTTGGCGCAAGTTGGCTTACAGATTGTCGTGCCTCCGGAATTCAATACTGACGAGTTTGGTACATTCACTCGCGATGTCAAACGTCCCGCAGACCAATTGAATACAGCCAGACTCAAAGCCCAAAAAGCAATGGACTTGACGGGCTTAACCCTTGCAGTTGCGAGTGAAGGCAGTTTTGGCCCACATCCCTCTATTCCTTTTGTGGCGTGCGATCGAGAGATTGTTATGCTGATCGATCGGATGCATGATTTGGAAATTGTGGGCCAAGCCCTTTCCACAGAAACTAACCACCGCTCCCAGATGGTGACAACCCTGAAGGCGGCTCTCACCTTTGCTGAGAAAATTGGCTTTCCTACGCACGGTTTAGTAGCCATGCCTGAAGCCCAACCGTCCCCAGATTCGCCCATCGTTAAGGGCATCACCAACGAAACCCAACTGCTCGAAACGGTAGACAGGCTGCTCAAACAATACGGCCAGGCACACCTTGAAACCGACATGCGAGCGATGTACAACCCCACCCGGATGAACGTCATTGCCCAAGCCACAGACGACCTGCTGCACAAGCTCCAGCAGTGTTGTCCCCAATGTGGAGTACCAGGATTCACGGTGATTGAACACAAAGCAGGATTACCTTGTGCCCTGTGCCGCTCTCCAACGGAGTTAGCTTTAATGGCAGTCTATCGTTGCCAAAAATGCGATTTTAGCAGCGTCTCTTACTTCCCCAACGGGCAAGAATTTGCCGATCCGGCCCAATGTTTGTACTGCAATCCCTAATGATTTGCATAATTTATATTTTTACTTTTACGACTGCCAAAAAGATGGGCATAGACATAGGAAAAAACGCAGCCCAACAGGAAAATTTGACAGGTCAGAAAAATCCACAGTAACAAAACCATGACGCTGCCAATCACACCATAGGAAAGAAAACGCCCGCCGATCGTAATCACACCATTACTGACTAATTGCTGTAACCCGATGAGTAGCAAGGTCGTGAGCAACGCCCCCAGCCAAACATCGCCCCAGCGAACCTGAACCGACGGCAAAATCTTGAGCAAAACGCAGATCGCTAAAGCCAAGATCAAGAAAGATGAGCCGATTTGTAGCCCTTTAGTTAAGTGAAATTCATCAATTTGGATGAAGGAAAACGTTTCTTGAAAAGTTGCCGCTAGGAGAAGAATTGTTCTGATAGCAATATTAGAAACTAACGAAGTCAGCAACAGTAGGGCAGTGCTAAATACTAACAGAAATGCTAGACACTTATTCGCCAGAAAAAACAGCACCATCTTAAAAATTGAGCCGCTTTCTGAAGCTTGAACTGGCGATCGCCAAATGCGATTCACTGAATTCCGCAAAACGCTGAAAACCGCACTCGCCGCCCATAAAAGAAAGCCAGCTCCAATTAATCCCGCCCCTACGCTGTTTTCATTCAACGCAACAAGCGTTCCCTTCACCAAATCGTGAACTTCTGGAGGTAAAAACCGCTCAACTGCCTCTCTAATGGTTTGAAATGCGTCTGTATTCGGCCCAATGAACAAACCAATCACACTCAACATCACTAACAGCAATGGGAACAGGGAGAACAGTGCGTAGTATGAAAGCGCGGCCGCCATACCAGGGCAATCATCTTGTCCCCACTTTGCCCCTGTTCGGATGAAAAGCTGAACGAGTTTTGAAGGTAGGATGTTAGACCGAATACGCTGCATCATAAGACGGGTGCATTAAGACGTTTCTGATGGCTCAACCCTATCCTCTGGAACTGCTGCCAGAGACGCTGTGTGTTCTGCCTTAACCGATCGCATCCAGGCTGCAATCATACCCGCGATCGGAATTGCCAGAAAGATGCCCAACAATCCAGCCACCCGTTGACCGATAAAGAGGGCAAAAAACAGGAGTACCGGATTTAACTCTAAAGTATCACCCATCACTTTAGGACGAACATAATTTTCCTGAATTTGTTCAAGTAACAGGCTAACGGCAAACACTTTTAGGGTGAGTACACCTCCTTGAGATGCAAAAACGAGTATCGTACTCACGAAAATACCAAGGATGGCTCCAATACCTGGAATGGCATCCAATAAGCCAACAATGACCGCAAGGATTAGAGAATATTCCACCCCCAACAGCGAAAAAAGCAGCAGGGTGGAGGTAGATAAAAACAGCATCAACAGCAATTGTCCGCGCAAAAATCCGAGAAAACTTTGCTGAAACGTTGTTGCAAATCGATCGCGGGAAGCAGTTGGGATCAGTTTCAGGCAGGCTTGCCAGAGTTTACCGCCATCAATTAGCATATACAGGCTAATCACTGCCCCAAAAATTCCAGTAAATACACTTGAAAAGAGCGTCTGCACAATTCCCAAGCCAGATGCCAGCCCTGAGCGGAGTGTATCAATTACATTACTGATATCCAGTTGGGACAGGAAATTATCGAAAGAATCTTGTTGATTCAGCGTTTCTCTCAGTTGAGCAAGCAATCCTTGTCCTTGATTCAACACTTGCAATCCGATAAAAGTCGCTAATCCCAGCAGTAGAGCGATCGCACTCAAGAAAGTGATCGCGATCGCCCATCCTCTAGGAATATATCGCGATAACCACACAACCGGATAATTTAACAGCGCGGCAAAAAGTCCGGCGGCCGCAAAGAGGGCAATCGTACCGTAAAAGTAATTAATCAGTAAGACGGTTATCCATCCACAGCCAAACAGCAAGATGTAGCGCAGCAGGATGGACTGATTAAGGATTTGCCACAGTTGAGCAGGCTGGTGAGAGGGTGATGGCAACATAGGGGATAGGGTACGAGAATGGATTCATGGCAGTGATCGATCGCCAAGAACCCTTCTAGCGAGCTTCCACAACATCCATTACCACTCCATTCACAATAATCACATCGATCGCCTGGTTCGCATTTTGATTCCACCGCTCGACAACGCGAGCCTCTGTGTGTTCAACTGTATTCGTAAAAAAGAAATTGTTTTGTCTGAGCCAATCCCTCGCTTGAGTTTGCTCAACTCCCAACAAGTTTTGCTGAGCCATTGCCAACGCCGACGAACCCGTTCCACTTCCCGACGATGAAGTCCCGCAGGTTCCCCTCGACCAGCCCCACTCTTCGACCCCCACGGAAATTTCAGAACCCGATCGCACATCTCCCCCGGAGAGATCAACCAATGTCACCGTTACGGCGGCCAGCAGCGTTCCTCGGTAGATGGGTTGCCCTTGAACATTATTCGTGACGAAGGTGAGTTGAGACACTTGAGGGGGTTGACCCGATCGCTCCCAGCGAATTTGGGTAAAGCGTCCATCCAAAAATTCAGCAGAATAAGCCCACTGATTGTTCATTTGTCCGGTACAAAACAATTGTTGAGCAGCGCGAGCTGAAGAGAAGGTTGCCTCTAAAACAAGTAAGCCCATGCTGGTTAATCCAGCGACGATCGCACGTTGCATAAAATTTAGAGATATCACAGTCATACTCATGGTTGCGCCTGAATTCACAAGTTTGTGTAAAGGCTGATCGAACCGTTCACTCACTTGATCCGGTGAGCAGAAGGGGGTCAGTTACACTGTCAGGATGGGGGATTAATAAACATCCAGTAGGATAAACCAAGAAAGTATGAAACTGATATGAAAGCAATTGTTATGCCATGTGCAGAATGCCAAATTTCGGAGCGATTCTGAAACTAACGCTGATAGGCTTCACTATACAAAAACTCCACAGAATATTTGTAGAGTTCCCATGTAGATGCTCTTTTCAACGTTGAGCTTGAAATTGGCGGACGGCAGCATCGGTCTTGGCTCCAAAAATGCCATCTATGGTGAGGTCGAATCCTGCTTTGATGAGATCAGCCTGGAGTTGGCGAACCCGATCGCCGTGCATAGGTGGAGCAACAAGTTGGAGGTTGCCCTTCTGATCGCGGCTTTATCGGCGATCGGTTGTTTCATGTACCGTAGCGCAGGTATCTTGCCTGCCAGTGAGTGCAACAAAAATCTGGTTTACCCTACTTCAACCAGAGGCTGGATACACTGGATACAATAAAAAGCAGCGATTCCTGAGTGCCACCATGAGCTTAACGACCGGCCATGCCGTTCCTCAAACCGAACCGCCTCGTCCGCCCCGCGAGACCCTACCCACCATGTATGATTTGCCTAGTGAAGTCATTGGGGAACCCGGATTGCCTGACGAATTTCATGACCTACAGCCCCAGTTGTTGAGCCGCACCTTAGTGCTGGCAGACTATGCCCGTGACCAATGGTTTACCGGAGCCGACCTCAACTTGTATTATGATGTCCATCATCCCCTCTGGTACAAGCGCCCAGACTGGTTCTTGGCTGTCGGTGTTCCTCGCCTCTATGATGGATGTGACTTTCGCCGTAGCTACGTCACCTGGCAAGAGGGACAAAATCCCCATGTGGTGATTGAGTTTTTGTCGCCAGGAACCGAGCTAGAAGATCTGGGACGCTTTTATCGAAATGAAGATGCGATCGAAGGAAGCGGAGAAAATTTAGTTCCACCGTCTGCAACTCCGAATCGTGAAGGCTTTCCTCCGACAAAGTTCTATGTGTACGAGCAGCAGCTCCGAGTGCCTCACTACCTGACCTATAGCCGCCAAAAACGGCAACTGCGCTATTTTCAATGGATGGGAGGTCGCTACCAGGAGCAGCCTGTCAATCAAAGCAATCCTCAAGTATGGCTGGCAGATTTACAGATTGGGCTGGGGCTATGGGAAGGCACCTTCGAGGGCATCTCAAGCTGCTGGCTGCGGTGGTGTGACGCAGATGGTCATTGGTACATGACTGATACCGAGCAGGAACGACAGGCAAAAGAGCAGGAACGACAGGCAAAAGAGCAGGAACGACAGGCAAAAGAGCAGGAACGACAGGCAAAAGAGCAAGCGCAGGCTCAACTGTTGGAGGCTGCCCGAAATCTACTGGCGACTGGTATGACGATCGCACAAGTTGCAGAGCTTTTGAGCTTAACGACCGAACAAGTCAATGAGCTTTGATCAAGGGTGACGAATCAAAAACTTAAGCATCGGGGTCAACAACTGGGCATCGCGTTGACTGTGTTTAATTTGTTGTTTTGGGAATCTGAGTCCGTTTCAACGGATTTGAGCTTCGAGCCGGAAATTGATTTTCGGGTACGAAGTGCGTCAGTCCTATTCCTATTAATTTCATATTTTTTTTCACTAGATTGCCACCATATTGACTCAAAGGCTCAAATCCTTCAGTCGGGGTTTGGTAGATCTTGGTCAGGACGTTCGCTTTGCAGTGCTTGTTTTGCTGCAAAACATTGCCAGGAATAAGGAGATGCAAGCCTTTCTTCAGCAATCTCACCGGCTTTATCAGCGATTGCAGCACTGGCTGATTCTCAGTCTGGCAGTCGCGCTTTTGACGATCACCCTCAATCCAGCGGTTGCTCAATCGGAGAGTTCAGCCGGAAATCCGATCGATGGGTATCCAGTTGTTCTGGATGGAACCGAATTATTTCGCGTCAAGCAGGGAATTCCTGGCGTTGCATCTGCTCAGGAACGGGCGAACATTGTCAATACTCGCTTAGTTCAAATCGCAAACGATGAATCCATTTCACTGGAAACAATCCGCGTTGAGGAAGAGAAAAGTGGTTCTGTAGTTTTGGCAGGCGACACCGTTTTGTTTACAGTGCGAGAGGTCGATCGCGATAGCAATGAGTCTCGGCAGGCAACCGCAGCCAAAAGTGCTCAGACAGTGCAGTCTGCGGTGGCACAGTACCGACACGATCGCAGTGCCCAGCAGCTTGTGTACGGTATGTCATTCACCCTGATTAGCACAATTGCCCTGGTCGGATTTCTGGTGCTGGTTCATTGGTTCGTTTCGCGTCTTCTCCTCAGAATTAAAGCAGCTCAAAGAACCAGGACACTTGGTTTCAGAGTTCAAAATCTTCAGCTTCTCGGCTCTAGAGCAACGGGTTATTTGCTGACAGGTCTGGCCGGACTCCTGCGGCTGATCTTGGTTCTCGCTAGCTTTTATCTCTACATTCCCTTTGTACTCAGTCAGTTTCCGGCAACGCGCGCACTCGGCAATTCTCTTCTGAGCGGTATTGTCAAGCGCATGAATCAGACTATTGCCGCATTCGTGGAATACCTGCCAAATCTGGTCATTGTTGTACTGATCGGAGTTTTCACCCGCTACATCATTCAGTTTGTCAAACTTGTCGTCACCGAATTAGGACGAGATGATGCCTATCCCTGGTTTTATCCAGAATGGGTACAGCCAACAAACCGACTGGCGACCGTCTTTTTGGTGATCGTCGCATGCATTGTAGCAACTCCCTATATGCCTGGATTCAACTCACCTGCCTTTCAGGGAATTGGGCTGTTTTTGGGTGCGCTGTTTACACTGGGGTCATCCTCTGCGGTGGCAAATGCGATCGCAGGTATTATTTTGATTTACACGCGGGCTTTCCACATTGGTGATATTGTCCAGATTGGCGAGATCAAAGGTGAGGTGGTTGAAAAATCATTATTTGTCACCCGATTACTGACCTTTAGGCGGGAAGTCATTACGATTCCCAACTCATCGGTTCTAAACAGCAATTTGATTAACTTTAGTGCTGTTTCCCGCATTCCCGGAGTTCCTAAAATCGCGTCCAGAATTCGTGAGGACAGTACAAAGCCTCGTGAACACAAGGAATATCTTCTACTTCACACCACCATCACGTTGGGATACGATGTTCCCTGGCGCACAATTCATGCAGTCCTGATTCAAGCCGCAGAAGCAACTCTGGGCGTTATTTCCGAGCCGCCACCTTTTGTACTACAAACTGGATTGAATGATTTCAATGTGAGCTATGAGTTGCAGGCATATACAGACCGTCCTGAACTGATGCCCCAAATCTATTCAGAACTTCACCAAAACCTTCAGGATCACTGTAATCAAGCAGGCATCGAAATTCTATCTCCCGCTTATGCTGCGCTTCGTGACGGAAATCATTCGACGATTCCTGCACAGTATCTCTCGGAAGACTACACTCCCCCTTCATTTCAGATTCACGATCAGAATCATCATTCCTGAGCAACAGTGTTCCATTTTAGGGTTAGCTTCTTGGCGATCGCACCCGACGATAAGCTTTCAGAGTTGAGTACCCAGTTCTGACAGTTTCGCTCTCAGTCTTCTGATGATGTTCTCTGACCCAGCCTCGTGCGTACAGAACTGGAAAATTGATAGGCTAGCCGTGAGGCGATCAAGCCAGAAAGGGAGGCAACCCCAACTGTGGCGAGGCAAGTTAGCCTGGCAGACGCTGGGCCACCGACCCCCAGTAC
>PVWD01000329.1 GCA_003003615.1 filamentous cyanobacterium CCP2
GGAAGCTTCCTCCTGTCGTCCATTCTGGGCAACACAGGATTTGTCGGCTTGGCCGTTGTGCCTGCTTTCGTCAGTGCTCCCTACTTGAGTTGGGTCGTTCTCTACAGCGTGACTCACAACATTGTTGGCTCTTACGGCATTGGCGTTGTCATTTCCAGCTATTTTGGGCGTGCAGCATCGCCCGATCGCGGTTGGCGACAGCTTCGAGATGTGCTAACGGTTCCCTCTCTGTGGGCATTTTTTCTAGGTTCTATCACCCAGTCGATCGCGCTACCGGCTTTTTTAGAGGACGGACTACAATCCTCCATTTGGGTTGTCATTCCGGCTGCACTATTGCTAATGGGAATGCGAATCAGCCAACTGAAGGGCTGGAAAAGCCTGCAAATGGCAGTGATCCCCACGTTTTTTAAGGCAATTTTGCTACCCGGTTTAATCGGGTTGACCCTAACAGCAGCAGGGCTAACCGGAGACGCTCGGCTGTCTTTGGTACTGATGTCCGGAATGCCGACTGCGTTCGCCGGATTGATCTTGGCAGAAGAATATGAACTCGATCGCGAATTGATTGCCAGCAGTATTGTTCTAACCACTGGTTTGTTGCTCTTGACGATTCCCCTATGGCTGGTTTTGTGGCAATAATTCTGGATGGCAGCAAGTAATTTGGAGTAGGGCCTTATGGGGTAAGCATCTTGCCTACTCAGTCAGAGAATGGGCATCATTGCTTCGATTTGCCCATTTGCTCAACAAAATTGGTGTAGACTTCCCCTTCCATGAATTCTGGGGTTTCTAAGATCCGTTGGTGAAATCCGATCGTCGTTGGCAGCCCCGTAATGGCGCATTCCCGCAAGGCTCGTCGCATCCGTTTAATCGCTGTGGTCCGATCGCTTCCCCAAACAATCAGCTTGCCGATCAAAGAGTCGTAGTAAGGTGGAATTTCGTAGTCGGTGTAAACGTGGGAGTCCATCCGGACACCGGGGCCGCCAGGAGGCAAATAGCCGCTAATTCGTCCAGGCTGGGGCCGAAAATTATGGTCAGGGTCTTCAGCGTTAATCCGGCATTCGATCGCATGGCCGCGAAGCTGGACTTGCTCCTGTGTGATGGCGAGCCGCTCCCCCTGGGCAATCCGAATTTGTTCAGCAATTAAATCTAAACCCGTAATCATCTCAGTAACCGGATGTTCGACCTGAATCCGGGTGTTCATTTCCATAAAATAAAAATGCCCCGATTGATCCAGCAAAAACTCAACGGTTCCCGCTCCCACATAGCCGATCGACTTTGCCACTCGGACTGCTGCACCCCCCATTTTTTCGCGTAGTTGGGGCGATAAGGCAGGGCTAGGAGCCTCTTCCAAAAGCTTTTGGTGCCGCCGTTGAATCGAACAATCCCGCTCTCCTAAGTGAATCACATTGCCATAGCTGTCTGCCAGAATTTGAAATTCAATATGGCGTGGACGTTCAATAAACTTTTCCAGGTAAACACCTGCATTCCCAAAGGCTGCCTCTGCTTCCCCTTGGGCCGCCAAAAATGATCTCACTAACTCCTCTTCAGTGCGAACCAACCGCATCCCTCGGCCACCCCCGCCTGCCGTTGCCTTAATCATCACGGGATAGCCAATTTCCTGGGCAGTGACTAGGGCTTCCTGCTCGTCGGTCAGCAACCCATCGCTCCCTGGTACGGTTGGCACCCCAATTCGCTGCATCGTCTCCCTAGCAGTGGATTTGTCTCCCATCGATCGCATCGCATCGGGAGTTGGACCAATAAAGGCGATCTGATGATCGGCGCAAATCTCAGCAAACCGAGCATTCTCAGCCAAGAATCCATACCCTGGATGGATCGCCGTCGCGTTGCGGGTCAGTGCTGCTGCAATAATGTTCGGAATATTGAGATAACTCTTACTGCTAGGAGGTTCACCGATACAAACCGCTTCGTCTGCCAACTGAACATGCAAAGCGTGGCGATCGACCGTTGAATGAACGGCAACCGTAGCAATTCCTAGTTCTTCACAGGAACGAAGAATCCGAAGGGCGATTTCTCCTCGGTTTGCAATCAGAATTTTATCGAAACGCATTTTTAGGGAGTAGGGAGTAGGGAATGGGGAGTAGGGAGTGGGGGAAGAGCCTTCAAGTTGGGGCTAGTGTCCTGCATTTTACGTCGAATCGGGTAACGACAGGGGTGATTCATTGCCGATTGTAGGATTTCTAGAGTGAAAAACAGTGAAAAACGATTGCCCCATTTACCCGTGTTTGCATCAGTGTCAGAGCATCAGTGCCATAGCAATAGACAGAATTTCCCAAACTTATTCGATGGCTGAATTGGGTTGCTTTAACGCTCCTGGCTTTTTTATTCGGTGATTCGCTTGGCATACCACCAGTCTTTAACGGCTGGAGGCAGCTTCACAGGATAAAGCGTCACCACAAAGGTTCGCCCAGAACGTTCTTGTCCCAGCACCTCGACGCTGTAAGATGGACTGTTTTTCGTTGCCATATCTGGAATAAACCGTTTGCCCACTCTTCTCCAACTGGGTTCCTTTCCTCGCCACTCCAGCCGACAGCAGGGCCAGGGCAACTCTTCGCGATCGAACAACCGGCAGCAGGGGCCAATTACCCGATAGGTGAAGTGCCCACCCGGACTATAAAACGTGTGTCCGTGAGGAAAGGGATGGGAAATTGTGTCCAAGGAAAAATTAGATTGTGACTGTTTCAACTGTTTCAGTCGTTCTAGTCCTAGGCTTTCCAGTATAGTTTGCTCTCTATTCATAAACATGCAAAGTGGAGGGAGCCTGAGAATTGTAGCGACTCTCCACCCCCTCCAATCATGATCGAATTTGGCCAGTTCTAAACAGTTAATTTGACAAATTTCACCTGGATATTTGAATCACCAAGAGAATTCACCAACCTAACTCTACCAGCTTGACTTCACGACACCTGGCAGCAATCCTTGGTGAGCCATCTCTCGCAGCACATGGCGAGACACCCCAAAATCCCGGTAGTATCCTCTAGGGCGACCCGTCAACCAGCAGCGATTACGCAGGCGCGTAGGGGCACTATTGCGGGGGAGTTGTTGAATTTTACGGTGAATTTCAACTTTTTCTTGCTGAGTTTCAGCTTCCGCAAATTGTTCTTGCAGCATTTGCCGCTTTTGAGCGTACTTTTCCACCAATTTTTGGCGCTTCTTTTCCCGCTCAATCATGCTCTTCTTTGCCATGTAGGAATTTCAAACCCTCTTTAAACAGCGTTTTCTATTGTATCCGAATTGCTGGATGTTGTGCCAGGTCGATTTAGGACGATCGCCTCGATCGCCTCATTCCCGATCTGGGTAAGGGCATGTGTGCCATACCCCCACATCAAACTACCATCTGGAAAAGCCTTTCAAAAAGTAGGTTCCCCGAACTGCCAATCAGAGGTACTTGTTCAATAGCAGGCTGAGCTTTTCCTTGGTCGTGGCGGGAGCTTTGTCCAAGGGCGTGATGATGGCAAACTTTAAGGCAGAGTGAGCATCAGAGGGGGGTGACGTTTGGCTGAGGCGGCGTACTGTTTCCTGGATCACCCGTTGAGCATTGACGGCATTTTTTTGCAGGTTGCCAATGACCATTTCAACGGTAACGCTATCGTGGTCAGGATGCCAGCAGTCGTAGTCCGTTGCCAGGGCGAGGGTTGCGTAGGCAATTTCTGCTTCCCTTGCCAGCTTTGCTTCAGGTAAGTTGGTCATGCCAATGATGCTGGCTCCCCAACTCCGGTAAAGGTGAGATTCTGCCTTAGTGGAAAAAGCCGGGCCTTCCATGCAGACGTAGGTTCCCCCCCGATGCAGCACAACATCTGGCAAGTCTAAACTTTCGATCGCATCTGCCAATACGCCTGCCAGGTTCCGACAGATGGGATCGCCAAAGGCAATATGAGCCACAATGCCATCACCAAAAAAGGTGGAAATGCGTCCTTTCGTGCGATCGATAAACTGATCCGGAACCACCATATCCAGAGGCTTGACTTCTTCCTTGAGGGAACCCACCGCAGAAGCAGAGATCAGGTACTCCACACCCAGGCTTTTCATGGCGTAAATATTGGCTCGAAAGGGCAACTCCGAGGGCATCAAGGAATGGTTTCTGCCGTGCCGCGCCAAAAAAGCCACCCGCGTTCCGTCTAACGTTCCGACAATCAAAGCGTCGGATGGGGAGCCAAAGGGCGTATCAATCTGCACTTCCTCAATGTTCTTGAGGGCATCCATTTTGTATAGCCCGCTACCACCAATAATCCCAATTTTGACCGCATCTGTCATAGTTATTTTGCCGCCTGCATCTAAAGGGCGTGGATATTTTATCAGCCTACTGGTTCATGCAGATCGGTTATGACTTGGTGATAACAAGCTGGGGATAACAAGTGGGGGATAACAAGCTGCAAAAACAAGCTGGATGTAATGAGTTTGCCCTTGGGAGAATGAATCGCTCACGGTAAAATGGCGGCGTTGATTGAGAAAGCCGACTATGACAACCGATTTAAACTCACGGCTGGACACTAAAGTAGAAACTCTAGCGTCTGAAGTCGATCGCCTTGCTGAAGGACTGACTGAGTTTCGGGTGGAAATGCAGCGAAGCCTTACCGACTTTAGAACAGAAATGCGCGAGGGGTTGAGTGAGTTTCGGGTGGAAATGCAGCGAAGTTCCAGCGAATTCCGCACCAGCCTCCAGGGTGGATTGACTGAATTTAGGGCTGAAATGCAGCGCAGCCTTGCCGACTTTCGGGCTGAAGTTCAACGCAGTACCAGCGACTTTCGGGCTGATTTGGCTGACCTGAAAGAAATGGTTGCCAAACAAGCGGAAACGAGCCGCCAGCAGGCCGAAACCACCGATCGCTTGGTGAAATTAGTAGAAGAGATGACGAAACGATCGCAATAAATGGCAAAAGGGAGAAGTTTGGCTAACTCGTTCCCCATGCAGTGCCAATTAAACAACTTGCTTTTCGTGAAACTTCACCAGATCACCGGGCTGAACCGCCCCAAATTCTGTGATGATGGCTGTAATCAAATGGGCAGGGGTCACATCAAAGGATGGATTATAAAACTCCACGCCGGGTGGACAAATGCGCGTTTCTCCGATCTTATAAACTTCTACCGGATCGCGTTCTTCAATTGGAATTTGGCTGCCATCCCTCAAGGAAAAGTCCACTGTAGACAGGGGGGCCGCCACAAAAAAGGGAATGTTATGCGCCTGAGCGACGATCGCCAGACTGTATGTCCCAATCTTGTTGGCAGCATCTCCATTGGCAGCAATGCGATCGGCCCCCACCACAACGGCATCAATTAAGCCCTGCTTCATACAGTGGGCTGCCATATTGTCCGTAATCAGCGTAACAGGAATGCCGTCCTGCACACATTCCCAGGTGGTGAGCTTGGCTCCTTGCAACCGCGGCCGAGTCTCATCGGCATAAAGTTTTTCTAATCGACCTTCTCGCCATGCCGATCGAACAACGCCCAAAGCCGTGCCGTATCCTGCCGTTGCCAAAGCCCCTGCATTACAGTGGGTCAAGAGCCGCAGTTGGGCTGGAGTTTTGGGAAGCACATCTAGACCATGATCCCCGATCGCCTGACAAGTGGCTAAATCTTCCGCATTGATGGACTTTGCCGTTTCCAAGAGGGCTTGCTTTAAGTAAGTGACGGTTCCTACGGTTTGGCGGGCTGTCTTCAGCATTCGGTCGATCGCCCAAAACAGGTTTACTGCCGTCGGTCGGGTCGCTTTGAGCTGAGTGGCAACCTGCTCCAACTTTGCCAAAAACTGATCCCGATCGTCTGTTTGAATTTCCCGCGCCCCCAAATACACGCCATAGGCCGCCGCCACGCCGATCGCTGGTGCTCCCCGAACGATCATGGTTTTAATTGCCAGTGCCATGTCATCACTGCGGCTAATTTCAACCACCGCAAACTCATTCGGCAAGTGGGTTTGGTCAATCAAACGCACATGGTCTTCATACCAATAAACGGGATAAACCTGGTTGGGGAAGTGGTTGCTCATTGGTTTTGTCTCTTGGCAAGGTCAGTGGGCGGATCAATGGAACTCCAAATTGATTCCAATATACTCTTTAGGTGCGCTTACACACCAAGCAGATTGATTCAGAATCAGAAGATGAACCAACCCACTCCCTCCTCTACCCCCCTCCACACTCAAAATCCCCTAGGGCGATTTTCCAACCGAGCCAAAGATTATGCCCACTACCGGCCTAGCTATCCGTCAGAGGCGATCGACTGCATCTTAGATGGGATGAGGTCGCCTGCTGAATTCGTTGTTGCTGATGTGGGAGCCGGAACCGGAATTTCAGCCCGTCTAATGGCAGAACGAGGGGTTCACGTTTGGGCGATCGAACCCAATGCTGCCATGCGGAACGCTGCAACCCCTCACCCATTGATTGAATTTTGTGATGCCACTGCTGAGAAAACCCACCTTTTAGACCAGTCGGTTGATGTGGTTCTCTGCTGCCAATCGTTTCACTGGTTTAATAAACCCGTTGCCCTGGAGGAATTTCACCGCATCCTCAAACCCTCTGGACGAGTCGCGCTCATGTGGAACGATCGCAACCTGGATGATCCGTTTACCCAAGCCTATTCTGAAATCATCAGTCAAGCCGCCGAACGGCAAATTTTTGACCAGGGCGATCGGAAATCTGGCTCAGTCTTAAAACACAGCCCCCTATTCACGAACTATCGCACCCATACCCTCTTCCATACCCATAAATTAGATTTGACCGGACTGCTTGGACTCGCTCTCAGTTCGTCTTACATCCCCAAAACGGGCACAGCCTATGAACAGTTGATGCATGATTTAGAGACATTGCACCACCAGTGGAGCCAAACTTCTCCCAATGGAACGGTCAGTCTCGCCTATCAGGTGAATCTCCATCTCGCCGATCGTACCCATTCGGCCCTTGCATGAGTAAAATGCAACAGTGCCCACCCGAAA
>PVWD01000071.1 GCA_003003615.1 filamentous cyanobacterium CCP2
CCAGCTTTCTGCAGCGGCGACGCTGCCCGTTGAACCCATCACGGTGACAGTGCCGATGGCGGAGGAAGTGCAAGAGCGGTATCTAGAGATCCGAGAGGCAGCAACTGGAGCGGTCATCACCACGATCGAGATTTTGTCTCCCAAGAATAAGCGATCGGGGGAGGGGCGGCAGGCATACGAACGAAAACGCCATCAAGTTCTAGCCAGTTTGAGCCATCTCGTAGAAATCGATTTGCTAAGGAGTGGGCAACCTTTACCCATTTTGGGAGGTGCTCGATCCGATTATCGGATTTTGGTTAGTCGCAGCGATCGGCGTCCTTCTGCTCAGCTCTATGCATTTAGTGTCAGACAGAGAATTCCTCAATTTACTGTCCCATTGGCAGCGGGGGATGGGGAACCTATCTTAGACTTACAATCCATTGTGCAGAGAGTGTATGAGCGAGGACGGTACTATCTGGCGATCGATTATACCCAGCCTGCTCTACCGCCGCTATCAGAACCAGATGCCATCTGGGCTACTACGATCCTGCAAGATTATCTCCAGTAAATAGCAAAACCGCTTATCTTCTGCTTAACTTCTCAGCCCAAATGCTTAACTTCAAACTTTAGCCGATTTACTTATGGCACTGTTTAATTGAATCAACTGAATCATCCAGGTACTGTTTGAGGATTCAAAACAATTTTCCATTGCGATTTCTCGGTCATTTCTAACATTATCTCTAGTTGTGCAACCCGTACGGCTAGCAGTGTGAGCTATGGACGACTCAATTCCATTACCCTGCATTAATTTGATCAAGTTAACATTGTTCTCACTCATGTTGTCATTAGGGATAACGCTGAGGTTAGAACAAGTTCTCTTGCTGTGGCAAAGACCCGGACTACTCAATCGTTCAATTTTGGCGATCGTCGTTGTTGTACCGATGCTGGTAGTCATGCTAGTCATGGGTTTTCAGCTATCGCCAGAAGTTAAAGTAGGGTTGATCTTAATCGCCATTACTCCAGGTACATTAACCTTCCATTTACCCTGCTTCAACCGATCGCATCCCTATGCGCTTGCATTGCAGGCAACGGTTTCTCTGTTGGCGGTGCTTACCGTTCCACTGACGATCGCCATTTTGCAAGAATTCTTTCCGCCTGAGGCACAGATTTCACCACTCTCTGTAGTTCAACAACTGGCGATCGCCCAATTCTTACCGCTGATGCTGGGCGTGACGTTGCGATACTGCTGGTCAGCCTTAGCAGATAATTTAGAAACGCTAATTACTCAGGCCGCAAATGTCTTATTTTTCATTTTGATTATCTGGTTTTTAGCACAGCAGTTAGACGCAATTTTGCAAATTGGTATTCTTCCTCTCATTGTCATTGGGTTGTTGGTTTTAATTTCACTCTGGGTTGGACATTTTTTTGGAGGCAGGGAATCGTCTACGCGCACGACGTTAGCTGCCACAACCGCCACCCACAGTGCGGCGCTGGCATTGTTCATTGCTGCGTTAAATCTACCTCACCTGTCTGTGTCACCTGCTATCACAATTTATGTACTGGAGTCGGGTGCGCTGACGATCGGTTATTTAACCTGGAATGTTGCGGCGCAGGTGCAATAACGCATTATTTTTACGTTGTCAATTTTCGATTCAAAACATTCTATGAATCAATCTGCTTTACCTATAAAATTGATTCCTACCAGTGTGCCGGGTCGTCCGCCAGCTAAAGACATGATCTGGATTCCGGGTGGCACGTTTTTAATGGGATCAGATCATCACTATCCGGAGGAAGCCCCGGCTCATAAGGTGGCGATCGATGGTTTCTGGATGGATAAATTTCTGGTAACCAATGCCCAGTTTCAGAAGTTTGTGAAAGCGACAGGTTATGTCACCTTTGCCGAACATCCTGCCAACCCTGATCACTATCCGGGCGCGAAGCCGGAATTGCTGCAACCTTCCTCTACTGTCTTTGTCAAACCCGATCGCCCTGTCCGCAAAGACAATCATTACAACTGGTGGAGCTATGTGCCTGGTGCCGACTGGCGGCATCCCGAAGGGGCAGGCAGTTCGATTAAAGGACGAGAACGGCATCCGGTGGTGCATCTGGTTTACGAAGATGTGGCAGCATACGCCAAGTGGGTTGGGAAGGAGCTTCCGACCGAGGCAGAGTGGGAGTTTGCGGCACGGGGAGGGCTGGAAGGCGCAGCTTTTGCCTGGGGGGATGAACTTAACCCCAAAGGGAAACAGATGGCAAATACCTGGCAGGGCGAGTTTCCGTTTGAGAATGCATGTATAGATGGATACGATCGCACCTCTCCTGTCGGAGTCTTTCCCCAAAATGGCTACGGTCTTTATGACATGATTGGCAACGTTTGGGAATGGACAACGGATTGGTATCAGGAGCATCGGCAGATTAAAAAAAGCTCTTGTTGCACAACGACCAATCCGCGTGGCGGAGAGCCAGAAAACAGCTATGACTACCAAATGCCAGAGATCAAAATTCCCCGCAAGGTGATTAAAGGTGGTTCGTTTTTGTGTGCGCCCAGCTATTGTCAACGCTACCGTCCAGCCGCTCGGATGGCACAGCCGATCGATACTAGCACTTGTCACTTAGGCTTTCGGTTAATTGTTCGTCAAGCGTGAATTTAACAGGTTCAACACGCTATCTACAAATTTATTTGAGGAAATGCACAATGTCTCAAAGCAACGGTTTTCAACGTCAAATTCTGCCGATTCCAGACCAGCCGTACATCGGCTTAACCACCTACGATGCCAAGCATCCAGACACGCAATATCCCCCCATTCGAGATATTCGTCCACCTGCTGGTGCGCCCAATGTTCTGGTTATCCTGCTGGATGATGTGGGCTTTGGAGCTTCGAGTGCGTTTGGCGGTCCGTGCAACACGCCAACGTTCGAGAAGCTGGCAGCGTCAGGGCTGAAATACACTCGCTTCCACACCACCGCTCTGTGTGCTCCTACACGGCAGGCATTGCTTACCGGACGCAATCATCACTCGGTTGGCATGGGAATGATTACTGAAAGTGCGACAGCGGCTCCGGGCTACAGTTCAGTTCGTCCCAACAACAAAGCACCTTTAGCACTCACCTTAAAGCTGAACGGCTACTCGACGGCACAGCTTGGCAAGTGCCATGAAGTCCCGGTCTGGCAGACTTCGCCGATGGGTCCGTTTGATGCCTGGCCCACAGGCGGCGGTGGGTTTGAATACTTCTATGGCTTCATTGGCGGTGAGAATAATCAGTGGGACCCTGCCCTGTATGAAGGCACTACTCCGATCGAGCCACCCAAAACGCCAGAAGAGGGCTATCACCTCACGGAAGATTTGGCAGACAGAGCGATCGCCTGGATCAATCAGCAGCGAGCCCTGGTGCCAGACAAGCCGTTCTTCATGTATTTTGCCCCTGGTGCAACCCATGCTCCTCACCATGCTCCGCAAGAGTGGATCGACAAGTACAAAGGCAAGTTCGCTCACGGTTGGGACAGACAGCGTGAAATCACCTTTGCCAAGCAAAAAGAACTGGGTGTGATTGCAGCCGATGCCGACCTCACGCCACGTCATGAGGAGATTCCTGCCTGGGATGACATGGACCCGCAATTCAAACCCGTGTTGGAACGGCAGATGGAGGTCTATGCCGCGTTCCTGGAGCACACCGATTGTCAGGTGGGGCGAATCGTTCAGTCGTTGGAGGATTTGGAGCTGCTGGAAGACACCCTGATCTACGTAATTATTGGCGACAACGGTGCGTCGGCGGAAGGGACGCTTCAGGGTGCGTTCAACGAAATAACCTGCTTTAACAGTATGGGGGATCTGGAAACGCCAGAGTTTATGCTGTCAAAGCTGGATGAGTTTGGTGGGACTGAATCCTATAACCACTACGCTGTGGGCTGGGCTTGGGCAATGGATACGCCCTACCAGTGGACAAAGCAGGTGGCTTCCCACTGGGGCGGCACTCGCAACGGCACGATCGTTCACTATCCCAGAGCCATTCAGGAGAAGGGAGGGCTTCGCCATCAGTTTTGCCATGTGATTGATGTCGCACCGACGGTTTTAGAGGTGACTGGCATTCCTGAGCCAACGATGGTGAACGGCGTGCTGCAAAGCCCCTATGAGGGCACCAGCATGGTTTACAGCTTTAACGATGCGGATGCGCCTGAACGTCACGATGTCCAGTACTTTGAGATGGTGGGCAATCGGGGCATTTACTACAAGGGATGGAGTGCAGTCACCAAACACCGCACCCCCTGGGAATTGACTGGTGCCGTTGCCCCGCTTGACGACGACGTGTGGGAGCTATACGACGGCAGCAAAGACTGGACTCAGTGCCACGACCTCTCTAAGCAAATGCCGGAGAAATTGCAAGAATTGCAGCGCCAGTTCCTGATTGAAGCCGCGAAATACAATGTGCTGCCGCTGGATGACCGGGGTGCGGAACGAGTCAATCCAGAAATTGCCGGTCGTCCCATGCTCATTCGCGGTAACTCGCAATTGCTGTTTGGCGGCATGGGCAGGCTGTCTGAAAACAGCGTGGTCAATGTCAAGAACAAGTCGTTTTCTGTCACCGCCGAAATCGTTGCGGCTGAAGAACAAACCGAGGGCGTAATTATTGCCCAGGGTGGTAAATTTGGGGGCTGGAGCGTATACGCCAAAGATGGCAAAGCCAAGTTTGTTTACAACGTTCTGGGCATTCATCATTACACGATCGAAGCCGATCGCCCCCTTCCCTCTGGCAAACATCAGGTGCGCGTAGAGTTTGTCTACGATGGCGGCGGTATTGGCAAGGGTGGCAACGCAGCCCTCTTCTACGACGGAGAAAAGGTCGGCGCATGTCGGGTTGAGCAAACCCACGGGATTATTTTTTCAGCCGATGAAACCACCGATGTCGGTCGTGAAACGGGTACTCAGGTCAGCCCTGACTACAACGCCAAGAGCAGTCACTTCAACGGCAAGATCAACTGGGTTCAAATCGATTTGGGCGAGGATGACCATAACCACATGATCACTCCAGAGCAACGCCTGAAAGTTGTAATGGCACGCCAATAGACCCATTGAACGGTTATTGTGCGGATCGCTGCTCTCGTACACCTTGCCGAAATTCCTTGGCTGCCGCTAGCGGATTGGGATTACGCACACCGGCAGCCAGCAAATTCATATCTAAACCAGGGAGAATTTCACTGTGACTGATTGCTTCATAACCAAAGCTTTGAGCGAACTGAGCAGGAACTTCTTCGCGCAGGTGATACATCGAAAACTGATTGTTTTGCCAGAACCACACTTCGCGAACTCCCAACCGTCGGTAGAGTTCCAACCGATTGATGCCGCCGCTGGTAACAATCACTTCGTTCGCGTTAGCGGAGCAAAGCTCCATCGCCAGGTCAGGAAACTCTTTGTCACTACCAATGCAGTAGCTTTCATCGGGTTCTGTACCTGCCTGTTGCTCCTCTTTACGAAGGGTCGTGGAGCCTGTAGGAAAGTATTTAGTATCGGTTTCCAGGAAATAGATTTCGAGGAACGTGCCAATCTGAGTTTTTCCACTTTCATGCCGACGACTGGGAGACACAATTTCCAACACTCCGTCTAAATAGCTCACCCGGTAGTGAGAGGTATCTTCCAGATCAGCCAGCAAGGCTTCATACTGCGCCCAACTGACATTGTTAATCGATCGCCGTTCTTTTGGGTCATCAATTTGCAGCCGTTGCATTAACTCGTTAAGGAATACCATATGCCCTCGCTTCCTGCACTGAACTCAGTGTAGAGCGATCGCAGCCCGTAACAGGATTGCACCTCGCACCGATCACTAGACCATTTGCAGCGAAAGGTGAAGAAACCATGCAAGTACAACAACCCATAACACTTGCCGAAACCCGATCGATCGCCAAAGAAGCCTATATCTACGGCTTTCCGTTGGTTGATAATTACCGGATTCAGTATTCATACTTTGTCGATCGCAACGGTTCGGAGTTCAAGGCACCCTGGAACACCCTCTTCAACAATGCGCGGGTGTACACGCCGGACGACAAGGCGATCCAGACTCCTAATTCTGACACGCCGTATTCCTATGTGGGTGCCGATCTGCGTACGGAGCCGATCGTATTTACTGTGCCTGCGATCGAGGAAGAGCGTTACTACTCGCTGCAATTCATTGACATGTACACGTTCAATTTTGCCTATGTTGGCAGCCGCGCCACTGACAACGACGGCGGCAGCTTTCTGCTGGTGGGACCAGGCTGGCAGGGCGAGAAACCGGAAGGTGTCCAGTCAGTTATCCACTCTGAAACAGAATTTGTTTTCGTCCTCTATCGAACGCAGCTTTTCAATCCAGATGATCTTGAAAACGTCAAACAGATCCAGGCTGGCTATCAGGTTCAGATGCTCTCTGAATTTCTGGGTGCGCCAGCTCCCGTAGCTGCACCGGCGATCGACTTTCTGAAGCCACTCACTGCCGAACAGCAGCACACCTCGCTCGAATTTTTCAACATCCTGAATTTTGTTCTCCAATTCTGCCCCACCCATTCCTCTGAGCAGGAGCTGATGGCACGCTTTGCAAAGATCGGTATTGATACGGGCAAATCGTTTGATGTTAATTCGCTCTCACCTGAACTCCGGAAAGCGTTAGAGGACGGTATAGCCGATGCCTGGAACAGCTTCAACGAGTTCAAGGAAACGCAGGTTGATACTGGAAAAAGGAACAGCGCCGATTGTTTTGGTACACGCGAGTTCCTGAACGGGAACTACATCGATCGCATGAGCGGAGCGGTTCTTGGCATTTATGGCAACTCAAAAGAGGAGGCAATCTATCCTGTCTATTTCATCGACTCGGCCGGTCAGAAGTTGGACGCAGCACAGAACAAATACTCCATTCACTTTGCGTCGAGTCAGTTACCACCAGTGCATGCCTTCTGGTCGCTCACCATGTACGAACTGCCCGCAAGTTTGCTGGTTGCCAATCCAATCGATCGCTATCTGATTAATTCGTCGATGCTGCCCCATTTGCAACGGGACGCAGAAGGTGGGCTAACCCTCTATATCCAGCATGAGTCACCGGGCAAGGACAGGGAATCGAATTGGCTACCCGCACCCAATGGTCCGTTCTTCTGCGTATTGCGGTTGTATTGGCCAAAACCTGAGGCATTAGACGGTCGGTGGATGGCTCCGCCGTTGGAGCGGCTGAACTAGATAAATGAACACAAATCTGGAGAAGGAAAAAATGGCAACACTACAGCAACCCACCATAACATCCAATGCAGTCCCCGTTACTGTGGAAAACTTCCCTCGTGCTGAGAGCGATTTGTATTTCAGTCTTATTGTCAAGAGGGGCGGCTTCGGGAAGTTTGACCATAACCGTGAACCGACACCGATCGACGAGCAGACGGTGATTCGCATGAATCGCGACACGCTTTACTCCGCTGCTGTCTTTGATCTGGATGCAGGTCCGGTGACGATCGCGCTACCTGATGCAGGTACACGCTTCATGTCAATGCAGATCATTAATGAAGACCAGTATTCACCTCATGTCTTCTACGAATCGGGCAGCTACACCCTCACACGAGAAGCGATCGGCACACGCTATGTCGTGGTGGCAATTCGTACACTGGTGAACCCAGCAGACCCCAAGGACATTGAGCAAGTTCACGCCTTGCAGGATGCAATTCAAGTCGAGCAGGCAAGCCCAGGTCGCTTCGAGATTCCCAACTGGGATCAGGAAAGTCAGAAAAAGGTACGTGATGCCCTGTTAGTTCTGGCTACAACCCTTCCCGATACCAAGAATATGTTTGGCACTAAAGATCAGGTTGATCCAGTCCGATTCTTAATTGGTTCGGCAATGGGATGGGGTGCCAATCCCCCAGCGGAAGCGACCTATCTCAACATCACGCCACCTCAAAATGATGGCAAAACGGTTCACAAACTCATCGTTAAAGACGTACCCGTCGATGGCTTCTGGTCGATCAGCCTCTACAACGCCGAGGGCTATTTCCAGCAGAACGATCAACATGCTTATTCAGTCAACAACATCACTGCGAAGCCGAATGCAGACGGATCGGTCACTGTTCAGTTTGGCGGGTGTGATGGCAGCGTTGCAAATTGTTTACCAATCATGCCCAGCTGGAATTACATGGTGCGGCTCTACCGTCCGCGTACTGAAATCTTAAACGACACCTGGACATTTCCTGAAGCGCAGCCCGTGAGTTGAACGGTGGAAGGCAAATGTGAATAACTTTGTACCTGTTTCAGTTCATTAATTGGTCTGAATCTACGTAAATCTGGATTCTTGCTATGAACTTAAACACGAATCTACCTACAGATACACTATCATCCTCCTGGGATGAAGGGACAACAAAAGCAGCGATTCTCGACTTTGTGCGTCGGGTCACGACGGAAAGTAGTCCAGACTACGCACCCCCCTCTGAACGCATTGCCACCTTCGACAACGATGGTACGCTCTGGTGTAAACAGCCTAACTTTGTACAGGGATTTTTTCTGCTCGATCGCATCAAAACGATCGCCGCAGAACAACCAGACCTGGGTAATTCGGATGGAGATCTGGCAATGCTGCAATACACGGCAGCAGGAGCAGGGGCACGATTGGCTCTATTACTGCACCACGATGACGCAGAACGCGAATATGCCTACGATCGCGATTTTCACCTCAGCCCGTTGCGAGAAGCATTAGAGGAAGTTCCGAAGCTGAACGGTGGTCATATCGTCAGCATGAAACAGGACTTTAAACAGGTGTTTCCATGACTGCACAAATTTTCTTACTAAGCAATTTATTGAGCAATCTGTTGAGCAATCTGTTGAGCAAACCAGGCAGCCGCACTCGTATTTGTGCCCTCACTCAATCGCCGTAACGTCTCTTCCAGCAATGCGATCGGCAATCCTGCCAGCGATCGTGATTCCTCACAAGTTTTATATTCTCCATTCTCCTGTAACAGAAATGCAAACACCCGCTGCCCGCGCACATCTACCACCCAATATTCAGGAATGCCCAGCGAGGCATACAGATGCTTTTGCTCATCCAAATCATTTGTCAGCGTGGTGTCTGAAATTTCTCCTACCAGATCAGGTAAACGAGATTGAGTCAAGTCAATTCGGCGCGGCTCTCCGGGTTGCCACTGGGGATAATCTGCACCAATATATAGCACTAGATCTGGCGCACAGGCTTGAGTTTCGGGCTTTTCCAACAAACACCGCCCTAGCGAGGTGAACAGTTGCTCCGGATGCTGAGCAGCCCAGAAACCAAACATCATCGTTAGTAAATCACTTACACCCGCATGATTAATTCCTTCTCCGCCCATCGCCACCCACAGCCGTCCTTGATTAAACGCCAATTTCACCCGCTCTTGAGTAGGGTCATCACGCAAGGCAACGTAATCTTGCCAGGTTGCCTGCCACCAATGGATCAGGTCATAGCTGAGTGGCGGTAAACCTGTTGTCACTTGGGAGGGAAAGGTTGCAGTCATGTTTCTAACCGAACGCTTGTACTTCATTATACCAATCGATCGAAGCCCAGAAAGTAAGCTGCCGCCTAGAATTTTTCAAATCAGGTGTAATTAGCATGTTTATAAAATGCTTATTTCAATTCATAGATATATCTTGTTTGGCGATTTTTGGGCGATCGTTATTGTCGCGACGAGGAATTAGTGTACTTGCTATTTTCCTGCTAACGTGTTCCCTACACCTATCTTTCCCCAATCTAGCTACTGCTCAAATTGATGCCGTTGATTGTTCGATCGGTACTGATACCCAACAATGCCATACTTCAGAAGTTTTAACTCCCTCCCCGATCGCTCAAGCTCCTGACACCAATGCCCCTACCCCACCTGCACCCGTTGTTTTACCCAAGCAACGCATTGCCGATCGCATTGCTCGTACACCGATCGACGCTCCGTTAAAGCTATTTAATCTATTCATCATTTTCTTTGTGACGTTAGGACCGATCAAAGTCATTCCGCCCTTCGTACAGCTCACTCAAAAAGCCGACCCTTCGCTGCGAAGACAGTTAGCCTTTCGTAGTGCAGCTCTGGCGACGATCGTCATTTTGTTAGTGGTACTGATTGGGCAAAACATGGTGCGCATTTGGCAGATTCGCTTGCCTGCATTACTGATTGCTGGAGGAATTCTCCTATTTTTGGTAGCGCTTAACATGGTAATGACCCAGTACCAGTCGCCACCGCTTCCAGAAGACTCTTCTCCGCCTTCCCTCAAACTAGTGGTGTCTCCCCTCACCTTTCCCATCATTCTGCCGCCCTTTGGCATTGCGATCGCCCTGGTGTTGATGTTGGTATCCCAGGAGATTGGCTTCAACCCACTGGTGGTTTTAGGCGTGTTGGTGCTGGTGATGCTGCTGAATCTCCTGGGTATGTTGGCAGCACGACCGATTTTGGCATTCCTCAGACCTATCACTCTGCGAATCGTTGGCTTTGTGCTGGGGGTGTTGCAATTAGCGTTAGGGATTGAATGGATCATCACCGGATTAGAGATTGAAGCATTAGTATTTCGTCGTTTGTTTGGTTTCTGATGTGTTGCGGGAGACTAACCGCTCCCATTAATTAACAGTCATTTGCGGCACCCATGCAAAACTTTGAGCAAAATGCAACTTCTATCGACAAACTGCTGATGGTGTTTGGCAGCGTAGCGGGAGGATCTGTAGCATTGATGGTGATTAGAAGTGCGCCCCCTGTGCAGGCTGCGATCGCCTGTAGCTTTGTCACGGCTTGTTTAGCGTTTGCCTGTACTCAACTTACCAAACCATCGCTCTGGTGGACGGCATTGGGCGCGATCGCGGGCATCATCATTGGCGACAGTGCAGTGCTATCAGAATCCCTGGCGGATGCCCAAGCCCCCCTTGAGTTTCGCGTTCGCTTGATCATAGTAGGGTTGCAGGGTCTGGCAGGCTTCGTTGCTGGGATGCTCCTGGGTCGAAAAATACATAATCCCCATGTTCCTTCTCTAAGAACGTTTCTCTCTAGACTCAGCGCACTGACCGCTGGACTTTTTGCCGTCAACGTCACAGCCGAATTTATTGTCGCTGGGCTGGAAGAAGCACGCTCCTATTCCAGCCGGCTCAGTACTTCAACCACCATTTTCGTTACGGCTCTTGTCATACCAGGAGTCATTGGATATTTATTGACCGATCGCAGAAGCAACGTTGAAAGACATTAGTCAAGACATTAGATCAATCACATTTATGAAGCTTACGGGGATAACTATGAATTATTCAGCCGAAAAAGTTGACGAGGTTTACGCTATCGCGAAGGAAGCTTACTTCTACGCCTACCCGATCGTCAGTATGAACGTGACCATGCGTCAGGCGACGAACGTACCGGATGCAAACTCGATCAATATGCGTGCGCCGCTCAACCAGTTTGCTCATGTACGGAGCTACCCACAGGCGGATGAGAAGGACGTGGTGCGGTTCAACTTCGACACGCTTTACTCCTTTGCCTGGCTCGACCTCTCCCAGGATCCAATGGTACTATCGGTTCCTGATACGCAGGGACGGTATTACCTGCTGCCGATGTTAGATATGTGGACAGACGTGTTTGCAGTCGTCGGTAGCCGCACCACGGGTACGAAGGCGGGCACCTACGCGATCGTGCCAACGGGTTGGAGTGGAACGCTGCCAGAAGGTGTCACCCCGATCGTAGCCCCAACACCAACGCTCTGGATTCTCGGTCGCACACAGACCAATGGACCCTCTGACTACGCCAACGTTCACAAAATACAAGATGGCTATAAGCTGACACCCCTTTCGCAGTGGGGCAAAGACTACACGCCACCAACAAACGTGCCAACTGACTCTGCTGTCGATAACACAACGCCTCCACTGGTTCAGGTCAACCAGCTCGATGGTGTTGCCATGCTGACCCGACTGGCAGACTTGATGACGAAGCATCCGCCGCACCCCAATGATTACCCCGTCCTGTTCCGTTTACAGACATTCGGCATTGAACCGGGTAAGCCGTTCGATGCTCAGTCGCTCGACCCCGAAACCATTGCAACTATCAACAAGGCGGCACAGGATGCACTTGCAGAGATGCCAGCAGCAATGCGGAAGGCAGGTGCCTTCATTAACGGCTGGAACATTGGCACCGAGACGATGGGCACCTACGGAACGTCCTACAAGCGTCGTGCCTTTGTTGCGCTGGGAGGGTTGGGATGTAACCTGCCGGAGGATGCCGTTTATCCGACTGCTTTTGTAGATGGTGAGGGACAGCCCTTAAGCGGAGCGAACCAATACCTGCTGCACTTCGAGAAGGGCAAAACCCCACCCGCAAATGCCTTCTGGTCAATCACAATGTATGACAAGGAGGGGTTTCAGGTGCCGAATCCGATTGATCGATTTGCAATCGGCGATCGGGATTCACTCACGTTCAACGCAGATGGTTCGCTCGATATCTACGTACAGGCAGAGTCACCTGGAAAGGACAAGGAATCAAACTGGCTTCCTGCTCCCAAACGGCTATTCGAGCCAACCATGCGGCTCTACTCACCGCGCCCAGAGGTTCTGGATCTGACATGGGCTCCGCCACCGCTCAAGAAAGTGGGTTGATTCAGTTCGGTTGATTAAAGCGAAACTATTTGGTTTCAGCAAGTGAACGCTCAAGTGAAGATTAATTTTACGGAGATAGAACAGAGATGAACATGAAACCCTCAGTCGAGGAAGTCTACGAGATTGCCCGCGATACCTACATCTACGCTTACCCTCTCGTGTTGATGCAGGTGACGCAGAATGTCGGGTGTAATGTTGCTGAGCCTGTTGGACTGCGTGCGCCAGTCAATCAAATTGCCCACAATCGCGAGTTCCCCGATGCGACCTATACAGACGTCGTACGACCGAACGCCGATACGCTCTACAGCGCCCTTTCCTTCAATGTCTCTAAAGAGCCGCTGGTTGTGAGCATCCCAGACTCTGGCGGACGCTACTACCTGACTCCCTGGCTCGACTGGTGGACTGATGTATTCACGGTTCCAGGGAGCCGGACGACAGGCAATGATGCCATTACCTACGCCATTGTCGGCCCAAACTGGCAGGGAATCTTACCTGACGGGGTCAAAGAGTATCGCAGCCCGACTGCATCAGGATTGTTAATCGGTCGCACGCAGACCAACGGGAAGGCTGACTACGAGGCGGTGCGGAAGTTTCAGGACGGTATTAAGGTAGTGCCCCTGAACGCCTACGGCAAGCCCTACACGCCACCCAAGAACACGGTGAACCCGAACCAGGACATGTCCGCTCCACCCGATCAGGTTGACCAGATGGATGCAGCAGCCTTCTTCGCCCTGTTCGCCGAACTCATGAAAGACAACCCACCCCATGCAAATGACTATCCGATGATCGATCGCATGAAGCGGCTTGGTATCGAACCTGGCAAGAGTTTCAAGCTTGCTGATGCACCACAAGACGTGCAGGAAGCACTGAAAGCAGCTCCGGCAGACGCCCTCAAACTGATCAAGCAAGTGTGGGCTAACTCTGGCACATTCGCAAATGGTTGGCGCACGAATATGACCGCTATCGGCACCTACGGGACTGACTACCTGCATCGAGCGGGTGTTGCCTATGCGGGACTTGGAGCCAACGTGATCGAGGATGCCATCTACCCGACGGTGTTTGCCGACGAGGAGGGACAGCCACTGCACAGCGATAAGCAATATATGTTGCATTTTGAGCCGGATCAAATCCCGCCAGTCCGCGCTTTCTGGTCACTAACGATGTACGATGAGCGCCAGCTTTTTACCGCTAATTCGATCGATCGATATGCGATCGGCGATCGTGACAATCTCACGTTTAATCCTGACGGTTCGCTCGATCTGTACATTCAGCGAGAATCACCTGGGAAGGACAAAGAATCGAACTGGTTGCCAGCCCCGCAGAGCGGGTTCTTCACGATGAACCTGCGCCTCTATTGGCCAAAGGCTGAAGCCCTCAACGGCACCTGGGTACCGCCAAGTGTAAAGCAGGTGAAGTAAGCAGCCGATCGATTACCTAAGATACTGAACTGGGTTCCTCAACCGTACAGTTCGTGAAAGAGTGAAGCTTGCAGTCCTTGTAGTGCCAGGATCGGTCAGATATTACACTGGTGGAGCATTGAACAAACGTTGAAAGGCATTAGCTTACAGCGCTTTGCGCTTGAATAAAATCCAGTTATTTTTGCGAGAGCCGGGCGGAGTGCAGCTCTCGCAAAAACAATCTGTACCTCATACACTTGAAAAGTGCTGTAGTTTGGGAAAGATGATGGAATGGTTTGAATCTCTTGAAGATGTACTGATTGGGTTAGCAACTCTAGGCGAATTTCTATTGGAATTCATCTCAGTTGGATGTGTTCTATTGGGTGTATTCAAAGCCATTCAATTTGCGATTAAGATCAGCCGTCGTCATGTTGACTTTCCATTTATTCAACTACGAACTAGCTTTGGTACCTGGTTGGCATTAGCACTGGAATTTCAATTAGGAGCAGACATTTTAGCTACAACGATCGCCCCTTCCCAACAGGCTTTGATTCAACTGGGTGTCATTGCCCTGATTCGTACCTTTCTAAACTACTTCTTAAACAAAGAGCTGGAAAAACTAATGGAACTACAAGAACAAGCAAAAGAAAAACGATTATCTGAACGCCCGATTGAAGCTTAGATAAAACCAAATATGTCTGATTCTATGGTGGCTATTCGGCGATCGGACAGATCACCGGGACTCCGGTTCAGGAATTCAGCATTGCAGCCACCTACATTAATGCCTACTTCCCTGGTGGACGCTATGGCTTCAACTACAATTCGTTTGCAGTAACGGGAACAGCCGTTAGCTAATACGTTAGCGGATCAAATCGCCTTTCAGCCCAGCGTTTATTTGAGATCCAAATCTACTGCAAAATCAATTCATCCAGTTTCCCTATAATAAAAAAGAACGTTTGCTTTTATTAATTGGGCAACTTAGGCTGAAACGACAGCCTGAGGGGGAGTCCGCTTACCAGTTAGCCGTTGAGATTTCCCAAACCACAACGGAGTCTGATCCAGAAATTACCTACTGGTTTTCGTGGTTAGTGTCCCTGCTTCATCTCATCGATCGCCTTCATTCCACTGCCCATCTCAGCTTGCCCGTCTATCTCGAAACCGTTTCTGCCCAATCCTAGTCTGCTAACTGCCCCTAAATCTATGGATTTCTCAAACAAAAGTGAATACGCTCTCCTGGCAATGTTAGAGGTTGCTTCCCATTACCGTGAAGGAAATCCTTTGCAAATCCGCTATATCTCTGCTCAGCAAAATATTCCCGATCGCTACCTGGAACAATTGCTAGCAGATCTGAGGCGAGGTGGCTTACTTCAAAGTGAACGAGGGGCGAAGGGGGGGTATCGGTTGGCGCGATCGCCCAAGGAAATTACCGTCATGGATGTGATTGCCTGTATGGAGGGGATTGATCTACAACCGACGAGCAGCAAAACGGGAGATGAAACCGTCGATCGGGCTGCGATTTCGGAGATCTGGAATGAGGTGCGGCAATCGGCATTTGCAGTCTTAAAAAACTATACGCTGCAAGATTTACTGGATAAGGCAGCGGCACGACGGCAGTTGAATACGATGTATTACATTTAACTGGATTGAGTCACAACCCTGGCTTGTACCCTGCCTTGACTGCCTCATAGGCATCCGCCAGTTCCTGGTACGGCTTAACCGTGACAGGCTCATATCGCTGAATTCCTGCCTGGGTCATGGTTTGCTGGAGAGCAGCACTGGGGTTGAGTAAAGCAGTTTGAATGTGTTCAATCAAAGTACTTCCTAACCGTTGAGCCACAATGATTGGCGGCATGGGATAGGGCCCGATCGACTCTACTACCCGCAGTTGATGAGCAAACTCAGGTACAGTCCGCAGTTCTTGTTCCAATACAGTACTGTCGATCGCTGCCCAATCTGCTTTACCGGAGATGACCGCCTGAATCGATCGCTGATGGGAACCCGATTGCCAGACGGAACCAAAGAAGATAGATGAATACCCATTTTGAATCAGGTGATAATACGGCAAATTGTAACCGCTGTTGGAACCGGGATTGTTGTAACAGAAGGTTTTACCGTAAAGCGCATCGAATGATTGGATCTCACTATTGGCATGAACAATCACATCGGAAAAATACACGGGACGATTGGCATAACGAGCAGATTGCATCACGGGTGCAACCAGGGGGTGAAATTGAGTGGGAACGTTCTGGTAACGGCGAATGAAGGGTAAGCCGCAGATAAATGCCAGATCAATGCGATCGTTGATTAAATCAGGATCATCAAGGGGATCAAACTGGCTTTCGGATAGCTGCACCTGGATGCCTAAAACTTGCTGCAAATGCGCTGTCACAGCCTGATAAAACCAGAACCCGTTGGGAGCTAAATAGGAGACGATCGAGAGGGAAGTTGAGCTAGTCATCTATATAAACTTCTAGCTGGCATAAAGCCTCATGGGGCAAGCATCAGAGCTTATGACCAGAGGATTCATCCTAGTAAATACGGTACGTCAACCAATTTACCGTATTTTAGGACTTGATTTTCCTAAACAGCTATGCCAAGATGCCGAATAAGTTAATACGGCAACTCTACCGATTAACCGTATTTTATGTTTCATTTTGAGTGCTAGTCGATTGAATGATAGCAGGCTTCAACACTGCTGCATTGCAGTCGCCCAGAGATCGAGTGGGTGGTGCTAGATCTGGGTTTTGTAAGGGACGTGGTGACGAATGAACGATTTCTTTTGGCATCGAATCTGGAATTTGTTTATCCGTATGCGGTTATTGGCAAAGTGGCAGTGTTGGTGGTTGGGAGCCTTGTGTTTCTTCGGTTGGATCATCTTGCACAAAGAGTTTTTAAACCATCGGGTCTACCCTTGAGAATCCTTCCTGGCCTGCCGTTTTTATCAATCCGATCGACAGCAGAGCGGTGGCTGTCAAATGCTGAATGTGCCTGTGCAGGGACGGTGGCAAGCTTGTTATTTATACGCACCTGTCTTTGAATCTGATCAACGCAACGTTTGTTAATGAGACATATTAATGAGACATTATGACGATCTCCTCACACTTCATTTCTCGTCCCTTAGACCGCACGGCTCCGCACTTTACAGCCCGATCGCTTTTACCTGCCAAATCCGATCAGGTCTGGCGGATTGAATCTGGAATTGTTCGCAGCATGACCTGGTTAGAGGATGGCACGAATGTGGTTTTGGGTATTTGGGGGGCAGGAAGGTCGGCAAACCCTTTTCCAGCCGTGAACCTTACCAGCTTGAATGCGTTAGCCGAGTTGAGGCAACCCCCGTACCTTTGACAGATTTAACCAATCTTTCGGAAATTTTGCTGAATCATCTTCACCAGGCTGAATCATTAATGGAGATCCGCAGTCACAAACGAGTAGACTTGATGTTACTCCAACTTTTAAACTGGTTAGCGCAACGGTTTGGACAAGAGGTTGAACAGGGAATTTTAATCGATTTGCGATTTACCCATCTTGACTTAGCAGATGCGATCGGGGCAACTCGTGTCACTGTAACGCGAACGCTTAATCAACTTCAGCAGAACGGCATGATCGAATGCTTACCCCTCAAACGGATCATCGTTCACGAAGAGCGGCTCTGGCATTACGAAATTTAATTCGTTCGCACTATCCCTTATTTTCAACCTATCTTTCAGTAATCTGTAATTCTTGTGGGGTGAGTCTCACTTGCTAAATGTTCCTGCGGCGAAAATGAGTGCCTTTCTCAATACGCCAGATCATTTTTTGCGTTGGTTGGAACACCGCGCCCAGCCCAGTGAAGATAAACAGGATTCAGATGCAGCAACCTGGTTTATGCTCTGTTGAATGTATGGGGATTACCTTCAGCCTGTTTCTCAAGAAGTAGTGATGAATGTGGCTTCAATGGATCAGCAGATCATTTTGCACATCCAGCGAATTGGCTATTTACTGGCACGTCAACTGCAAAAGATCACTTTACTAAAAGTGTTTGAATGCTTTGAAAGTAGTCAGGCAGTCAAGTACGTGCAGGACTCACTTTCTATCAATCGATCGCTGATCCGAGATACCTGAACAGAGGCACACAACAAAACCAAAGATGTGTTGCACAATTGCACCCTACAGGATCTCCATCAAAGGCGATCGAAGTACAAGCAAGTAGACACCATGTACTATATCTAGTAATGACGGTTTGTGAATCGCCCCTACACGCTTCTACCACCCATCCTCCGGATCATCGTCTCCATGCCAGGTTCTCAGGTTCAAATCGTTCAAATACGTCAACGCACTTTGCACCTGTCCGATCGTCCCTCGTAACTCCAGATCAAACCAGCCATCTTCCTTAGCATTGGCACTGAGTAACGCCGCAGTAATATTCACTGTCACGCCATAGTGAGAAATCAAATCAGAAATAATTGGCTCCTGATGATAGGTTTTAGGAATCTGAACGCGAATTCGATGCTGAATGTGACGATTGTCATTTGTTGAGGAAATCATGATTGCCTCCAGGACAGTTGGATTTTGAATTGAAAAGGTTTTTTGGGGGAGTGGGGAGTCGGGAGTGGGGAGTCGGGAGTCAGGACACAACAAGCATTTCCCTATTCCCTATTCCCTACTCCCATTAATGTCCTACCCTCGATCGCCCACTGGTTCGGTGTTCTAGCAAAGCTTTGGAAACCATTGTCACGACTGCTAAACAGGCGAGTAAGACGGCAGCAGTATAGGCTCCGGGAGTGTTGTATTGTTTGTATGCCTCTTCTACGAACAGCGGTAAAGTTTGCGTTCGTCCCACAATGTTTCCCGACACCACCGCAACGGCTCCAAACTCTCCCATTGCCCTGGCGTTGGTGAGGATTACGCCGTACAGCACACCCCACTTAATTGACGGTAAGATGACGCGCCAAAAGGTTTGCCATTCCGTTGCTCCCAGCGTCTTGGCTGCCTCTTCCTGCTCTGTGCCAATCTCCTCTAAAACCGGAATCACTTCCCGCGCCACAAACGGCAGGGAAACAAACATTGTTGCCAGCACCATTCCCGGTACAGCAAAAATAATTTTGATGTTATTTGCCTCTAAAAAGGGCCCAAACCAACCATTACGTCCGTAAAGCAACACAATCATCAAGCCTGCCACTACTGGAGAAACCGAAAACGGTAAGTCAATAATGCTGATCAACAACGCTCGTCCAGGGAAGCGTTTATTGCGGGCGATCGCCCATGCCGCGCAGAGTCCAAACAGGGTGTTGAGCGGAACCGAGATGGCTGCCATGATCAGGGTGAGCCTGACGGCATTAATGAACGTCCGTTCGGTGAAGGTATGCAGAAAGGGCCCAAGTCCGCGACCGAATGCCTGAACGAAGACGTTAATCGCTGGAATGAACAGAATTAGTGCCAGATACAGCAAGACGATCGCAATTAGGGAAACTTTGAGCCAGTCAACAGATTTTGTCTGCTGGGCTGAACTTTTAGAAGGCGGAGCTTGATCAAGTTTTCTGGGTGCATCAATTGCCATAACGTCTTCCCCATGCTTGCAGTAAGTTAATTGCCAACAACATCAACAGTGAGATCAACAGCATCACTGTGCCAATCACCGTCGCTCCGGCATAGTCGTATTGCTCCAATCGCTGAAAGATCAGCACCGGGGCGATCAAGTCCTGAAACGGAATATTAGAAGCAATAATGACCACTGAACCATACTCACCTACCGCACGGGCAAAGCCAAGGGCAACCCCCGTCAGCACCGCAGGCATCAGGGGTGGCAAAATCACCCGCCAAAAGGTCTGCACCTGGGTGGCTCCCAAACTCCAGGCAGCTTCTTCCACTTCCTTTTCCACTTCTTGTAATACAGGTTGCACCGTCCGCACGATGAATGGGAAGGAAATGAACAACATCGCCAACAACACACCCAACCGAGTGAACGAGATTTTGATCCCAAACGGAACCAGGAGTGAACCGATCCAACCCCGCTCACTGTACACTGTCGCTAACGTCAAACCCGCTACAGCAGTCGGTAACGCAAACGGCAGATCGATCGCCGCATCAATGATTCGCTTAAACGGAAATTCATAACGCACCAGCACCCAGGCTGCAATCAATCCCATGAATCCATTAATGACTCCAGCCGCTAATGCAGTCAGGAACGTCACATTGTAAGCAGAAAGGGCAGTTGGACTGGTAGCAATCCGCCAAATTTCAGACGGACTGAGGGTGAGCGAACGCAAGAAAAGCGCGATCGTGGGAATGAACAACATCACGATCAGATAAAACCAGGTAACGCGCCATGCCCAGGACATCTGTAATCCTTTACGAATGCCATTAGCCCAGGCAGGCGATCGGTTTTGTTGGGGAAGAGAAGAAGGTGTCATGGATGAATCAATGAATGGTTTGGTGAAAGGGTAGGGGTAGTTCGCGAACTACCCCCTACAGAGAACGGAATTTTTAGGCGCGACCCACCTCTGCCAGAATCTGATCAAAAGTTGCACCATCATCAAAGAACTTGGTTTGCACTTCATCCCAGCCACCCAAGTCATTTACAGTGAAGAGATTTTCCACTGCGGGATATTTGTCGGTGTACCGCTGTGCCACACTTTCATCCACTGGGCGGAACCCGGCTTTGGCAAATTCTTCTTGCGCTTCTGGGGTAAAGAGGAATTGCACAAACGCTTCTGCCACTTCACGAGTGCCATGCTTATCCACGTTCGCATCCACAACTGCAACTGGGTTATCAATGGAAATATTGATATCCGTGGGTAGGACAAACGGTAGTCCTTCACCCTTCTCTTCCGCTAACAACGCTTCGTTCTCGTAGTTAATCAGCACATCGCCCTGACCTTGAGCAAAGAAGATATCCGTGGCTTCACGCGCATCTTTTGGCAGGACAGGCACATTCTCAAACACTTGCTTGGTAAATTCTTCTGCTTGCGTTTCATTGCCGCCATTTTCCGTCACGGCTCCCCACAGTGCCATGAAGTTCCACCGTGCCCCACCAGAAGTTTTCGGATTGGCAGTAATCACCTGCACATCATCTTTTGCCAAATCTTGCCATCCCTGGATGTTCTTGGGATTGCCCTCACGAGTCACCAAGACAGCAACCGATCGATGCACAATGCCATCACTGTTAGGCGTTTTGCCTTCCCAGCCCGCATTAATCAGTCCGGCATCTTCAATCTTTTTGGTGTCCAGTGCCAACGCCAACGCCACCACATCCGCTTCTAACCCATCAATGACAGCGCGGGTTTGAGAGCCAGAACCACCATAACTCTGGTCAAACACCACATCCTGGTTATGCTCGGCTTTCCACTGGGCGGCAAACTTCGGAATGATCTGCTCGTAGGCAGCTTGTGTAACTGCATAAGAAACCAAGGTTAAATTTGCTGTTCCTGCCTGAGCCGGAGCCGCTCCATTCTCTTCAGTCGAGGCAGTTTCAGAAGTAGGAGCGCAGGCAGCAAGGGTGAAGCACATCGCCACACCAGACAAAAACAACGCAACAAATCCTCGCAACGATCGCGGCTTTAATCGACCCAATTCAAACCGAGCCATAGCCAATTTTTCCTTAAGAAACAACATGAAGTGAACAGAAACCCTTCTTAGATGCGGTATCTCGATCAATATACCGGGGTATTGGAGTTTAACTTTACCCGAAAATGTGATAAAACTCCAGTATCTTGATAAAGTCATCGTATTTTTAATTTCGTTTGTACCTTCTAGAGGCTATAAGGCTTAACCTATGGGCATTTCAGTAGAAAACGTATCTAAGGTTTTTGGTGATTTTCAGGCAGTCGATCAGGTCAGTGTAGAGATTAAAACCGGGTCGTTGGTGGCTCTGTTGGGGCCTTCCGGCTCTGGAAAGTCCACTTTGCTCCGGTTGATTTCAGGACTGGAAAAGCCGGATAGCGGCAGGATTTTCATCAATGGACGCGATGCCACCTATGAAGATGTGCAAAAACGTGGAATTGGGTTTGTGTTTCAGCACTATGCTCTGTTCAAGCATCTCACTGTGCGGCAAAACATTGCCTTTGGACTGGAGATTGCCAAGCAGCCCAAAGCCCGCATCAAAAATCGGGTGAATGAACTGCTGGAACTGATTCAGCTTGAAAGCTTGGGGGAACGATATCCCTCTCAGCTTTCGGGAGGACAACGGCAACGGGTTTCTCTGGCGCGGGCACTGGCATTGGAACCCCAGGTCTTGTTATTAGACGAACCGTTTGGCGCGTTGGATGCAAAAGTCCGAAAAGATCTGCGGGTATGGTTACGAAATTTGCACGACACGGTTCATGTCACCACGGTATTCGTCACCCACGACCAGGAAGAGGCGATGGAAGTCTCGGATGAGATTGTGGTGATGAATCATGGCAAGGTCGAGCAGGTTGGTAGCCCTGAAGATCTCTATAACAACCCCGCTTCTGCGTTTGTAATGGGCTTTATTGGGCCAGTCAATGTGTTACCAAATACAGCTCCCATTTTTACCAGCAACGGCTACTTCAGTGAGTTGACCGTATCGTCGCAAGTTTTCTTGCGTCCCCACGATGTGCAGGTGGAACTAACTCCGGATGCGGCTACGGTTCCGGCATTTGTGAAGCGGGTGATTCATTTGGGTTGGGAGGTGCAGGCAGAACTCAGTCTGGAGGATGGGCACAGCTTTACGGTGTACCTCACACGGGAGCAGTATGCCTACCTGAACCATTTGAAAGCGGGGCAGCAGGTGTATGTGAAACCGAAGGAAGCTAAGGCGTTTGCGACTCAGGGGGTTTAGGAGCGTGGATTCAATTATCTGTGTAGTGATTCTGCTTTGTTAGCTGGGCAGGCAAGATGCTCACCCCACAAGAATGCGGGTAACAGGTAAAACTGCACTCCTCACTCCTCACTCAAAAACCATCCCCGTATAGTTCAAAGGAACCGTAAAGAAGAAATAAATCACACCTGCGCCCAAGATTGTAACCGCCGAGCTGAATGCAATCACCCAGCGATCGGCAGGTTCGTAGGTATCCAGATCGATATCATAACGAGAGGTAAAGTAATGCCAGGTGGATAGAATGACGGTCGCTAAACCGACCAGCGAAAAGATCAATCCTAACTTCCAGCCGCTTCCTGACGTGGATGCGAGAGGAGACTGAATCGCACGCAGTCGAACAATGACAACACCAAATCCCATCAGGGCGATCGCCTTCAATGGAACTGACGATTTCCAGTAAGGTAATCTGCCAGGGTTCTCGCGTCAGGAGATAGCCACCCCTGGCTCCTCGCTGGCTCTGGACAATGCCACTCCGCCGCAAGCTGGTGAGAATCTGCTCCAGGTAGCGATCGGGTATCGGCTGGTTAGCTGTAATTTCGTTGATCTTGATGGGTTCTCTGCGATCAGGACGGCTCGCCATTTCCAGGAGGGCAAGCAGGGCATACTCAATTCGGGCTGAGAGTTCCACGGGAATCGTATCCACTGGAAAGTAAACAATGGGAATAAGCAAACACGCACGGGAACGAATCCACTGAAGTTAGCAGATAGATTCACCGCCGTTGGTTTGAACATTAGTACTGATACGCTCTAATAGTACGATTTGTTGATCGGCTTTAAGTTGTTTAGAGGGACTCAAGTATTATGCCATCTAAATTAAAAAGTACGATAACTTGATTGACTAAACGGTGGTAATTATTTCCAAACGGTGCAGAGCCGCGTCCTTCCACAGACGAAAAACATCGTTGATCGCTCTCTGACCTGATGGGCGATCGACCTTCCCTCATTCACTGGGGAAAACCCCATGAATGCACATCACTGACTACCGCACCTTGCCAGACGACGTAAAGCGAGAACTGGTTTTCGACTACTTGAAGTTCAACAAAGCTTGCGTCGCCCTGGTTGCAACAGACCACACCTCACCAGAGCAGGGTCACAAACGATCGGCTGCCTTGCCCTTCAGCAACTAGAGGAGATGCACCCATCTGACATCGAAACCGTAATCAACCTGATTCACCAAGCCCGTTACAAACAGAAGAACCTATGAGCCAAGACGTGATCTGGAACATTTACCGAGCCGATCGCCTATGCGCTACAGCTACCAGCAGGCGATCGGCTGACGGCATCATCAACCAATTGAAACGGCCTTCACCCTAATAGCCAGTTCAAAGCACAGTACACAGGTAAAAACCTTGGAATCAGGAGGGCTGAGGAATGCATCGGGTAAACCCTTGGGAGATTGTTGGAGCATTCCCAAATTGTGTGAACAAAAGTTTTGGCTGCTACAGCAGTCGAGCCGATGCTGAAAATGATGCTCAGAAGTAGCCGATACTTCTGAGCAGGACTCAGATCCACATTCATGTCGTCTGGAATCCACCACAAATGTAGTCGTTTCTAGGAAAAGGAGGGTTCTCACCCCTCCTTAATTGTGAATAAATATGACTGAATCTAGTTTCATTCAAATCCCGTTTGAAGTCTTTCAGTATGTCAGAAAGTGCAACCTCACAGCAACTCAGTACTCCCTCTGGCTGTACCTTTACGAGCTTGAACCCTACAGGCAAAGGTGGGTTGCCTGGAGATCAATGACATTGCTACAGAGTTGGGGGTAGATGCCCGCACGGTCAAGCGGTGCGCTAAGCGATTAGAGGACTTAGGTTGTTTCAATTTGAACCTAAGTCATAGCAAGTACGGAATACCACTCAGCAGGAAGCTAGCACCCTAATTTTCTACGGACAGAGAGATCCATTTGTCGATCAATGAATCTCTCTATCCATTCAGAACCTTTATGTAGCAAGGGTTCTGAGATGTTGTACAATAACAACAAAGAATTTGTAAAAAAACAAATAGCAACTGCTCCCACCCCCCGCCCTGTGGAAAACTTTAACAGGGAGAGTAGTACAACAGTTTTGGACACGGTGGTAGAAGCTGGATTCCGACCTAACAAAACCATCCGTAAGATGGTGTCTGAGTACCCTCCAGATCGGATAAAAACAGCACTTCGTGCAGCGATCGAATACTTAGACGGTCTGGAAAAACCGCTAGAAAAACAGCCAGAGGCAATCCTTACAAAGGCAATTATTCAGGCGTGGCGACCGCAAAAGGTTCCGCAGAAACCAAAAATCCCTCCAGAGCTTGATGAGTGGTTCAACGCTGCAAAGTCGGTGCGCGTGGTCGAAGCCAGTCGCATGGAGGGTGATCGGCTGATGGTTCTCACCCATTCCGGCTGGCAAACCTATGAGGAGGTGTCAGCCGCGTTTACGCTCCGCAAGCTGCAAGACATGAAGGGTCATCTCAATGGGTTGACTCGATAGGGCCATGCTGAAGCGAGAGAGATACCTTGACCCGTAAGCAACGACGGATCAAGCTTTCCCGGTTGCGTGACCTCTGGAACCAGTACACCGAATTTCAACGCTCACAGCTTGCCCCTTCCACCATTGCTAGGGACTACCGCAAGGTGGCGCGGCTGCTCGTCAAGATGCCCGACTATCTCCACACGGCGATTGAAATTCGTGATCGGCTCTTATAGCACTATGCCGCCGAAACAACCCGACGCTATCTGATACAGCTAAACGCTTGCTGCAATTGGGCTGTAGAGCCTGATCTGCTCATCCTCAATCCCTTTCAAGGGTTGGGGAAACAATTCAGGCAGAAGGTGAATGATCTTGCCTATGTGGGCTTCACCGCGTCCGAGCGTGACACTATCATCGCTACCGTTGAGGCTGAGTACCCGTTTTATGCACATTGGGTAAAATTCCTGTTTTGGACAGGTTGCCGCCCGAAGGAAGCAGCCGCTCTGAAGTGGGAACACATTACACCCACTTATACACAAATTCGATTCAGCCAAGCGGCCCCAGTAGACACCAAGAAAGTGCAGGCAACCAAAACGTGGAAAAGTCGAACCTTTCCCACCAACCAACAGCTGCAAACGCTGCTGGCATTCCTCCACCAATCCAACAGCCCATCCTCCGATTTTGTTTTGCAGGGCTTGGAGGCGATTCATTTGACTATCACAACTTTCAGACTCGCTATTGGAAACCAACCGTGAAAAGGCTTGTTAACACAGGTAAAGTTTCGATCTATTTGTCTCAATCCCATGCACGGCATACGTTCACACGCTAGCATTGGAGCATCTGCCAGTGAAGGATGTTGCTTACTTGGTGGGCAACACCCCAACCGTGATCTACAAATACTACGTCAGCC
>PVWD01000007.1 GCA_003003615.1 filamentous cyanobacterium CCP2
AGATGTGTATAAGAGACAGGAATCAGTTCTGCTTCTTCGGGTGAACACTATACCCTGCAAGGGTAAAATGCTAGCTTACCAGGAAGAAAAAAGTTGGTAGAGCCGAGCAAATTCAGGGTCTTGACGATAAAGAGAATTAGTCGATCGCGTTTTTAAACACTCAGAAAATAAAGCTAAAAGCATCTTCTAATTTTCTGCCTAAATGAATCGATTTATGGCGATCGAATATTACAAATAATTTGCGGTTTGCTTGCAATTTTGATTTAATTTGATCTCTTCATCAAAAACTAATCTTCCTCAATTTAGAATTAATGCCTTAAAGTTTATATTCAAAAATAATCTAATTCTTCATAGAAGATATGCAAATCTTGGCATTTTTACGTGGCTTTAAATAGTCAAAAATCACTCAACCGAAGCTCCTTTTTTGGAGGGATAAGGTAATGAGTTTTATTTCGATCGAGCTAACAAATTTAACCTGTATGAAAAGGTTTTGATCTGATAATTTATTCCTTCAAATCAGTAAGACACAAGCAATTACTCTCAAGGTATTTCTGGTTCACATTTGTATTGGTTTTTTCAATCACTCTTAAGGTGGTAACACTTTGCAAAAATGTGCAACCTTTGGCAGAGGATAGTTTTTGGTAAACCTCGCTACAGTAAAACCAATGTCGAAGTCTCTGAACAGCGACTCGACGAGCAGTTAAATTAAAAGTGGAGAATGAGTATGTCTTTAGAAGATAGAGCAAAAGCTACTGGTAAAAATCTTGAAGGAAAAGCCCAGGAAGCAAAGGGTAACATCACTGGCGACGAGAAAGACAAGGTGGAAGGTAAGGCGAAGCAAGGTGAAGCCAGCGTTCGTCATGGCGTTGAAGATGTAAAGGATGATGTTAAGCGGGCGATCGACTAGTCTAAGTCGTGGAGGCTACCTCTAGTTCGTAGCTCAGTTTAATCAAAGCTAAGATTTAGTCTAGGTGGACATGATCTGCCTGGACTAAAAACAGTTATTTCCTTTAGGTATGGAGTTCCTTTACTATTAAGTTAAGCCAGGTCTACAGAGTGTTACGAGGTTTCCATGCTGAATCAAAGTTAAAAAACAATGCATAGGTTTTCAGGTGGTGTAGGAGTATTTGACTTCAGAAAGGAAACGTTAAATTGATAGACCATTCGTTTGGATATTATTGGCTTGCCTTCTTTGGGCTAATCCTTGTTCGCTACTTTTTCATTGCTGGCGGAGCCTATTGGCTCTTTTATTCCTATTGGAAGCAAATCCCTGGAAGAAGGGAACTCCGTCGATCGCCTCCATCCCTGCGAGCAATCCAAAGAGACATTACGCTATCCCTTCTCTCTGCGATCGTCTTTGCCTTCTGTGCCGCATTCATCATATTAGAATACGAGCTTGGTAAAACCCTCTTGTATACTCAAATACATCAATACGGTTTGTGGTATCTGGCAGTTAGCTTTTTGGCTGTATTAGTTTTACAAGATACATACTTTTACTTTATCCATCGGGCATTTCATCATCCCTTTGTCTTTAAATGGATGCATCATGGGCATCATCGCTCAGGTGATCCCAGCCCCTGGACATCGTTTGCCTTTGACCTGCCCGAAGGATTTGTGCAAGCCCTGTTTTTTGTCGGCATTGTCTTTATCATTCCGCTCCATTTCAGCACGTTAATTGCCGTCCTCCTCACCATGACGGTGTGGGCCGTTTGGAATCATCTGGGTTTTGAGCTATTGCCCGCTTCGTTTTCTCGTCATTGGCTCGGCAAATGGCTGATTGGGCCAACCCATCACGCCATTCACCACCGTAAATACACCTCTCACTACGGGTTGTACTTTACCGTCTGGGATAGGCTGCTGGGCACCCAAGATCCCAACTATGACAAGGCATTTGATGCCACTCTAAAGCGGCAACCCAGCGAGTGATAGCCCAGAAAGAAGCGATAAAACGATCGCCATTGCCCGTTAATATTCGCCGCTTGCTCAAAGATGTGCTAGTGTATTGATTGAGAATAGGTAATCGGTAGTAGTGTTTGTTTCAAGAATTGGCGGGTTTTCCACGTTTTGTATTGGCAGGCTCCTCTCCGAAATCTCCCTCTCTACTTCATTCTGATTTTGGAGACTGTTTATGTCGATTTACATTGGTAATCTCTCCTATGAGGTTACAGAAGAAGATTTAAGTTCTGTATTTGCAGAGTATGGAACGGTTAAGCGAATTCAGCTTCCAACCGATCGCGAAACGGGCCGGATGCGCGGTTTTGGCTTCGTTGAGATGGATTCAGAATCTGAAGAGCAAGCCGCTATTGATGCACTAGACGGTGCTGAATGGATGGGTCGCGACCTTAAAGTAAACAAGGCAAGACCTCGTGAGAATAGAGGCTCTTTTGGTGGCGGCGGTGGCGGCCAGCGTAACGGCAATTTCTCTCGTCGTTACTAGGATCTTCATCTTGAAGCCCTACGTGGGTTCTTGATAAGGATTAAATATTTTCATTTGCTAGGAGCATGACTTAACATGCTCCTTAATTTGGTTGAGATGCTTTTAAGAATACAAATTGAATCATCTAGAATTCTTGTGAGGTAGGCATCTTGCCCGCCCAATCAACAAAGCAGAATGACGATAGGTTATTTAATCTACGATCCCAAATTTACGATTCTGACGGCATCGGTCATTCCGTAAATTCTAATTCAACCTTTAAGCCTTCAAAAAGCTCAGGCCTTTACACCTGAGCTTCTCTTTTTTTATAGCCAATGGCTATTTCTCTAATCCTCCATATCCCATGAATCGTCGTCATCTTCCTCTTTATCAAGGCTGTACGATGGTTCTATAATGTCTTCTAGATCTTCTGCAACCTTATCTTCAGTCATTACATCGGAGTCACGCGCTTCAAATCGTCCTGTGCTTTCCAACCAGTTGAGGAGAGATTCCTTGTCTCTTGGAGGAATAACTCGCGCCTGTTGGCTCAGAGGCTCCTGGTGGAGAGCAGGATTATTTGAAGCGGGCGTGTAAAGCGTCGCCATTTCGCTCACCTATTGAATTTTGTTATCTCAATCTTAACGCTTGAAACCCAGGTTGTTATGGCTTGAAGGAACGATCGCGCAAATAACAGTGGCAATCTGGTTTAGCAATGAGCGATTCTGCTAGCGCATTTAACACGGTCGCGGACAACAATCCTCCTCCAAATGATCCCTCAATGGTGATGTAGGGCACCTTCGATCGCATTAATTTTCGCTTGGCCGCAGGGGCATGACTAAACCCGATCGGCATCCCAATCACTAAAGCTGGCTGGATCATTTGTTGGACGATCGCATCACAGGCAGCCAACAGCACCGATGGGGCATAGCCAATCACCAAAATGCTGTTGGGAGGAAGCTGATAAAGCCGCGTTTTAAGGGACTGATCTTGCCAAAATTCTTGCTCTACGTCTGCCGCGCTTTGCAAGTGGGGATTATCGATTAGGGATGTGACAGCACAATTTAAGTGGGCCAAACGGGTTTGATCCAGGGCAGATGCCACAATGCCACTGTCAGTCAGGATGGAGCAACCTGCTTTCAGGGCCGATCGGGCTGCTTTCAGGGCATTTTGTTCTGGAGTTTGGCTCAATCGCACAAAGGAAATCAGGCTAACATCTCCACAGGCCAACACTAATTTTTCCAATAGATCTACTTCAATTTCAGAGCGATCGGCTAAATCTGGCAAAAGTCGCTGAAGGGATTCTTGAAACTTTTCAGGATGGGCATGAACCTGAGCATCTAAGCCATTCCACAGTTTTTCTAACCCAGCCTGCGACTCCACCTCTAGCTGCTTCAGTTGGGCCAATGCCTGAGCCTGAATCGTTTGACAAGACTGATCGCGTCCCAGCAGCCCTTCCAATGCGGCGGCCGTTTGGCGCAGGTGAGTAATCTGCTGCATGACTGCATGGTATTGCTGCTGAAGCTGCATCATTAATGTTTGGGTTTGTCGCGTTTCTGGTTCAACCTCTAGCAGCTTACGAATATGAGACAGTTGAAAACCCTGCCGCTTCAAAGCCACAATCCGCTTGAGTCGTTGCACATCGCAGTCAGAATAAAGCCGATAGTTTCCAGGCGATCGATCGGGCTGGGGCATCAGTCCAAGCTGATGGTAGTGTCTGACCATTCGGGGGGTAATGCCATTTCCGACGGCTTTTGTGAGTTCTGCGATGGTGAGGGGCATGGGAGGAGGGGGGAGAGAGGAGAGAGGAAGAGACGTGGAATTTCGCGTCTGTACAGTAGGAGGTTAAAGTATTTTTTCTTGACCTTAACATCAATGTCAAGGTTTAGGGTGGAGGGAAAGCTTAAAACTGTAACAACGTATGCATTTCCCGTTGCGCTTCAAATCGTTTTCTATCCAAGGTTTTTCCATCCAGAATTTTACCGAGCATCTTGATGCGATTGCTGCGATCGTCTGTGCAGTACTGGTGCTGGTGGGCTGGTTGATTCTGCAAGTGAACTGGGTGGGGATGGCGGTGTTGGTGCTGTGTGCGGCCTACATCATTGGAGGGTACGAGAGTGCGCGGGAAGGGCTGACTACCCTGATAGAGGAAAAAGAGCTAGATGTTGACTTGCTGATGATTGTGGCGGCTCTGGGTGCGGCAGGGCTGGGGCTTTGGCGGCAGGAATATTACCTGATTGTGGATGGCGGAATTTTGATCCTGATTTTTGCCATTAGCGGAGCCTTGGAAGGCTATGCCATGCGGCGAACTGAGCGGAGTATTCGTAGCTTAATGGGGTTAACGCCGGACACGGCCAGGGTGTTGCAAGGCAATGAGGAAACCCCTGTGGCGATCGACCATCTGCAAGTGGGGGATAGGTTGCTTGTCAAACCGGGGGAACGAATTCCAACAGATGCCCTGATTACTGAGGGCTATAGCACCATTAACCAGGCGGTCATTACCGGCGAACCGATTCCGGTGGAAAAAACGATCGGTGATGAAGTATTTGCCGGAACCCTCAACGGCAATGGAGCATTAACGCTAAAGGTGCATCAACCGCCAGAAAGCAGCTTAATTCAGCGGGTGATTCGGCTGGTGGAGCAAGCCCAAACGGAAAAGCCGCCTTCGCAGCAATTCATCGAACGATTTGAACGGGGCTATGCCAAAGTAATTGTGGTATCTGGAGTATTGATTGCTCTGCTGCCGCCGTTCCTCTGGAATTGGGACTGGGAAACCACGATTTATCGCGCTTTGATCTTTTTGGTGGTGGCTTCTCCTTGCGCGTTGATGGCAGCCATTATGCCGACTTTACTATCAGGCATTGCCAATGGGGCCAGGCAGGGGATTTTGTTCAAAAATGGGGCCCAGCTAGAGCAAATGGGGCGCATCCAGGCGATCGCCTTTGACAAAACCGGAACCCTCACCATCGGGCAGCCAGACGTATATAAAATTATTCCTGCTCCCGGACAGTCTGAAACCACCGTGTTGCAGGTTGCTGCAGCCCTGGAAGCTTACTCAGAACACCCGATCGGTCAAGCGATTCATCGTTATGCTCTGCAACGCACGCAGATTCCGTCTGCCCAAAATGTCCAGGCCCTTCCAGGGCAGGGGGTTGTGGGAATGGTGGACGATCGCCTCGTTCGCGTGGGACAGTTTAGTTTTGTCGAATCTCACCTGACGGACTATCCCAATCTCCTGCAAGCGTGGAGCCAGCAATGTCAGAAAACCGGAAAAACTGTGATTTGGGTGATTCAGGCTCAGACGGCTCTTGGACTCATCGTGATTTCTGATCAGGTACGAGCGGATGCTGCCAAAACGATCGCCCAACTCAAAGCACTAGGGGTTTCGCCCATCATCATGCTGACCGGAGACAACCAGGAAACCGCCCAAAGCGTGGCTGAGTTTGTGGGAATTGACCAGATTTATGCAGAATTACTCCCGGAAGACAAGCTGCACTTAATCCGCCAACTTCAGCAAAAATATCGCCATGTGGCAATGGTGGGAGACGGGATTAACGATGCCCCTGCTTTGGCTCAGGCTTCGGTTGGCATTGCAATGGGAGCGGCTGGAAGCGACGTGGCTCTGGAAACGGCAGATGTGGTGTTGATGGCCGATCGACTGGATAAGATTGCTGCGGCCGTGAAGCTGGGACGACGATCGCAAAGAATTGTCAAACAAAACATTGTGTTTGCGCTGGGATTTATTGCGTTGCTGTTAGCTGCAAACTTTGCAGGCAGCATCAATTTACCCCTCGGAGTGATTGGCCATGAAGGGTCTACTGTACTGGTAACATTAAGTGGACTGCGGCTGTTGAAAAATTGACCCCATGGTATACGCGATCGATTTTGGGACGAGTAATACGGTTGTCGTGCGTTGGAACCCGGTGACGCAGCAGCCAGAAACCCTTTCCTTGCCAGGTTTATCATTACAGATGGCAGGCAATCCGCCGTTAATTCCGAGCTTGCTCTATGTAGAAGATGCAGCCAGGGCAGAGGTATTCATCGGTCAAACGGTGCGCGATCGAGGGTTAGATTTAAAGAACAATCCGCGCTTTTTTCGCAACGTTAAGCGGGGAATCGGGGCAGAAATTCAGGGGTTCTTACCAGAGCTAGATGGGCGATCGGTTAGTTTTGAGCAGGTCGGGCAATGGTTTTTAACAGAGGTAATTCAAACCCTCCAAACGACTGATGTCCTGAACTCTTTAGTGTTTACCGTTCCGGTGGACAGTTTTGAAGCCTATCGCCTCTGGTTAACAGATGTCTGCCGATCGTTGCAAGTAAACCAGGTACGAATGCTGGATGAACCAACCGCAGCGGCCTTGGGCTATGGGTTGGAGAATCAAGGCACGCTTTTAGTGGTTGACTTTGGTGGCGGCACACTGGATTTGTCTCTGGTGCGGCTGGAAGGTGGGCGATCGGCTCAGGCGAAGAAACCGATCGGCTTTTTGCTGAAGTGGGGAGAGAAGGTGCTGGATGAGTCTACTCAACGTCCCAAGTTGGCAAAAGTATTGGCTAAAGCAGGGCAAAATTTGGGCGGTTCAGATATTGATAATTGGATTGTGGATGACTTTGTGAAAACGCAAAATGTTGCCCCGACAGCCCTCACCGCTCGACTGGCAGAACGCTTAAAAATTCAGCTTTCCCAGCAGCCAACCGCCACCGAAGTATATTTCAACGATGAAACCTTTGAAAGCTACGAACTGCACCTCGATCGCGATCGGTTCCACACCATTCTGCAAGAACACCAGTTTTTTGAACGACTGGATGCGGCCATGACTCAGGTACTTCAGCAGGCACAGCGTCAGGGCTTAACGCCAACAGAAATTGATGCGGTACTGTTGGTGGGCGGCACAACCCAGATTCCGGTGGTGCAGGAGTGGATTGGGCAATATTTCCCTACAGAAAAAATTCGTTCCCAACGTCCCTTTGAAGCGATCGCCCAAGGGGCCCTCCAGCTTGAGCAGGGTATGGAAGTGAAAGATTTTCTCTACCACAGCTATGGCATTCGCTACTGGGATCGACGCAACAATCGTCATGGCTGGCATCCCATGATTAAACAGGGCCAACCCTATCCCATGCCGCAACCCGTAGAACTGTTTTTGGGAGCTTCAATGGAAAACCAACCCAGCATTGAGCTAGTCGTTGGGGAATTGGGTGATGATACGGCCAGTACAGAGGTTTTCTTTGATGGCGATCGGCTGGTGACACGCACAATTGCAGCGAATCAACCCATTGTTAAACCGCTCAATGACACAACAGAGGCCCGCACGATCGCTCAACTTTCTCCACCGGGTTATCCCGGAAGCGATCGAATTAAGGTATTGTTTCGCGTAGATGAAAACCGCTTTTTGCGAATCACTGTAGAAGATATTTTGTCAATGCAAACTTTAATAGACGATCGTCCGGTGGTGCAGCTAAGCTGATTGGCATCAGGATAAAGGAAACCCTCGATCAGGGCAGAGGTAAACCGATGGATAACACGACTGAAATGGGCGCAATTCGAGTTCCCGTAAAACTGACGAATGCTGTTGACAAAGGACTGATTAATCGGGGTTCCCTAGCTCCGTGCTATCTTCGACAAGTTGAAACCCAAGGGCTTGTCGATACAGGGGCTTTAACACTGGTTATTCCTCTAGCGATTGCACAGCAACTTGGTTTACAAATAGAAAGACAGCAGATTGCTAGATATGCCAATGGTTATGAAGAGGCGATCGGCGTTTCGGAAGCTGTGATTATTGAATGTGAGGGGCGATCGACGGTGGATGAGGCGTTGATTGTGGGGGATGAGGTGTTGATTGGGCAGGTGATTTTAGAAAAGCTAGATTTGTGGGCAGATTGCAAGAATCAACGCTTGATCCCAAATCCTGAGCATCCTGATTATCCGGTGGCGATGATTAAGTGAGGAGCGAATGGGTTTGCTTAAAATAGAACTGTAGTGACAGCAAGCACCATGCAAATCACGATCGACCTACCCGATGACTTAGAGCAACAACTTACCGTTCAAGCAAATGCACTTGATCAGTCTTTAGAGACAACGGTGCTTCAAACCCTCAAGGCTGTAGCAAGGTTGATTCAGGCTTTGCAAAGTGCAGATGCCAGCATTCGTCACGATGCAGCAGAAGCTTTGGGAGAACTCAGGACGGAAGCTGCCGTTCCGGTATTGTTCCAAATGCTGCATGATCAAAATTCTGATGTTCGTCAAAGTGCAGCAGAAGCTCTTAGAAAAATTGGTACAGAAGCAGCGATCGTTGCACTGGCTCAAGCATCTACAACGGAATCTACAGATACGGAAGAGTTTGATCCAATCACTCCGTTGATTGGCAGCCTGGAAACAGGCACCCATGATCTTGCCGAAAATCACGATTTCTACATCGGACAAGCCCTACTCCGAGAGTTAAGACCAACTGAGTAGCATGTTTATTGATACTTCGGGTTGGGGAAACCTCTATATTCCAACTGAAAACTACCATTCGCACGCTGTTCAGTGCTTCCAGCAAGCAAGACAACAACGGCAAACCTTGATCACAACGAATTACATCATTATGGAACTCGTTGCTTTGCTCAACAGTCCGCTACAGGTTTCTCGCCCTCGCGTGTTTGAAATTGTTGATTCTATCAAAGCAGCTTCCTTTGTTCAGGTGATTCACATTAGTTCTGAAATAGATTTCAGTGCCTGGGAGCTTTGTAAAAGTAGAGCTGATAAAACTTGGTCTTTAGTCGATTGTTCTTCATTCATTGTGATGCAGCAATTAAACATTCACAAGGCACTCACAACCGATCGCCATTTTGAGCAAGCAGGTTTTATGCGCCTTCTGAAATAGCGATTGCATCACTTATCCCAGGCTTTCAACCTAAATCACTTGAATCACCGTTTTCCTCAATCGCCCCTAACGCTTCATACGGCAATTCACTCGTTCTATTTAGCTGACTGGGCGGGCAAGATGCTCACTCCACAAGAATTCTGGTGTATTTAATGTAGACGATCGCCTTACCTACTCTGGCTCAATCGGGCCAAAATCATCAGGAATATCACCAACTTGAAGTTTCAAGATTTGCATTAGGGCTTTCCACTGGCGCGGAGTGAGCTTTGCCTCCGTCTCTCCAGCAATCCAGCGTTGGTAAGTCCGAAGTGGCACACCACAATGTACCGCAAACTCAGCTTGCGACAAATTAGTCCGCTCAATCCTTAACGTTTCAATTAAAGATTCAGGCTCTTGAGGTCGTCGATCTCTTTTCATTTACAGAATTGACGCGCCATATTGACACAAAATCTCTGACGCGCCATAATGGCGTAATCAAATAGAAATGAAGGCCAAACAACCAGAAAACCCTCTAGTTGTTCGATCGCCCTGCTTTCCAATGCTCTATTTTATCGACATACCGCAACTTATGAGCTACCAAGATTCCCTTCGTCCTTGGGTAATTTACCAACTTTTACCCAACTGCCAACGCCTCACCGTCGATCGCTTCCGTCGTCGCAGCGAAGCCGACAACTATCTGCGGGTTCTAAAACGCCTTCAGCCCCATGCTGAATATACGATCGCCTTTGAGATGGAAGAAGATCTAGAAACTGACCAAAATCCTTCAGATGAATTGTCCTTGGAAGCCAAACTAGAACAAAATGGGAACAATTCCCAGATGAAAATACACTAAAAATATCCACAGTTCTGAGATTAACGTTAACCCATTTGCCCACTTTGGAACCGGACGAACCAGAAACCGCCAGGCTGTAAGTACCGAAGCCGTCAACAAAAACAGCAACGTTAACGCGATCGGAATCATAAACTGAATCTGTGCCGCCGCCATTAAGGCAGCAATTGCCATCAACCAAATGACGCTTAACCAAATCAACACAGCCTTTTTCGTTCCCCATAAAGCTGAATCAGGTCTAGTCTCTGATTTTTCCTCTTTGGGCGATCGAATTTTCTGTCTAAGCTGAATGACAACTCCAACGAAAAAACTTACAGCCAAAAACCCACCCAATTGACCAGAACCAGAACCCGTCCTCATCCACGCCAACAAACTGGTGTAAAACGCCACTAAGGGGACGATCGCCGCCTGACAGAAGAGATAAACCAACGGTCTGTTCGTTATCCCCTGGAAAATAAAAAAGTCTTTTACCAGCAGAGTGATGTAGCCCCATATCACCCCCAGCATTGCCACCAGAGGCCACCCCACAGATAAAGCCAATCCAAGCTGCACTAATCCACTCGCAATCAAGAAAACTTTCAGTTCCTCTAGCGAAATCGCTCCGCGTGGCAAAGGATAATGCGGGCGGTAAATGGCATCTTCCTTGAAATCCTTTAGGTCATCAACAACCTGCAACTGTAGGAAAAACAGAGCAACATTAATAAAAGCAACGAACCCCAAGCCCAAAAACTGTGAAACCGATCGCTCGGCCGTCCCTCCCTGGAGCATGAACGAATAACCGATCGCCGCAAAACTGAAGACGGCTACTAACAATCCAGTTTTAACAAGGGAAAAGCGTTCCTGTTGATAGGTCAACCAGCGCGAGAGCATAAATCTGCGATCTTTATCGGAGGATTCTTACCCGTTTAGACGAGCCAAGAAGTGCTACTAACCTTAGCTCACTATCGAGGATTAGGAGCTAAAACCTAAAAAACGTAATGCTCAATACAGTCAGTTTGCATCTTCCATCATCAACACTCGCACCAAAAACGCCCACCGATCGCTAATTTCCTCAATGATTTTGGCAGTGGGCTTTCCGGCACCGTGTCCGGCTTTGGTTTCAATCCGAATCAGAACGGGAGCCTCCCCAGTGTGGGCAGCTTGCAGGGCAGCAGCAAATTTGAAACTGTGGGCAGGGACAACGCGATCGTCGTGGTCGGCCGTGGTGATCAGTGTGGCAGGGTAGTCCGTTCCTGGCTTCAAGTTGTGTAGGGGTGAATAGGCGTAGATGGCTTTGAATTCTTCTGGATCATCCGGTGAGCCATACTCCGCACACCAGGCCCAGCCGATCGTAAATTGATGAAACCGCAGCATATCCATCACGCCCACCGCAGGCAAGGCCGCCCCAAACAGATCCGGACGTTGGGTCATGCAGGCTCCCACCAGCAATCCGCCATTACTACCCCCGGCGATCGCTAACTTTTTCGGTGAAGTGTACTGATTTGCAATCAACCATTCTGCCGCCGCAATGAAATCATCAAACACGTTTTGCTTATTCAGCTTCATCCCCGCCTGATGCCACTCTTCCCCATACTCTCCACCGCCACGCAAATTCGCTACCGCATACACCCCACCCAACTCCATCCACACCAAATTGCTGGGCGAAAAGGAGGGAGTCAGGGAAATATTAAAACCGCCATAGCCATAGAGGTAAGTCGGATTTTGTCCATTCAGCACCAAGCCCTTTTTGTGAGTGATAAACATGGGCACTTGGGTGCCGTCTTTGCTGGAATAAAAGACCTGCCGCGTTTCATAGTCGTCTGGGTTAAAGTCCACGTTGGGCTGACGAAAGACAGTGCTTTCATCAGTTTCCATGTTGTAGCGATAGATGGTTGTGGGAGTGGTGAATCCGGTGAAGCTGTAAAAGGTTTCTGTATCGTACCGTTTGCCGCCAAAGCCGCCCGCCGAACCCAGTCCAGGGAGCGTCACATTGCGAACAAAGGAACCATCTAGGTTAAAAACTTTCACCTGCGTATGGGCATCTTTCAGGTAAGATGCCATAAACTGGTTGTTGAGTAGCCCTACTCCCTCCAGGGTTTCTTCCGCTTCCGGAATCAGTTCTTGCCAATGAGCCGCATCAGGGTTAGTTAAGTCGATCGCCACGACTCGTCCTCGCGGTGCTTCCAAATCCGTCTGTATCCAGAAGGTAGAGCCGTCGTTGTCAATGAAGTTGTAGCTCGCTTCAAAGGTGTGAATTAGTTCCACCATTGGGCTGGCTAAATCACTTAAATCTTTGTAGAACAAGAGGTTTTTAGAATCTGTGCCTTTCCAAACCGTCACAATCAAATATCGCCCGTCTTCCGTCACCGAACCGCTAAAGCCCCACTCCTTTTCATCCGGACGCTCATAAACCAACACATCATCCAGTTGAGACGTACCGAGGCGGTGGTAGTAGAGCTTCTGGAAATAGTTCACCTGCTCTAGCTTGTTGGCTTCGTTTGGCTCGTCGTAGCGCGAATAAAAGAAGCCTTGATGGTCATCCGTCCAACTGGCTCCAGAGAACTTAATCCACTGAAGGTGATCCTCCAAGTCCTCGCCTGTCTCCACATCGCGCACCTTCCACTCTTGCCAATCGGAACCTGCGGTAGACAACCCGTAGGCCAAAAAACGGGCATTTTCGCTGATGGCTAAGCCAGATAAGGCGATCGTCCCATCTTCCGACAGCGTATTGGGGTTGAGTAATTCCCTTGGCTCTGCCTCCAAACTCGGCAAAGTATACAGCACACTTTGATTTTGCAACCCGTCATTTTTGAAATAAAAGTAGCGGTTTTCCTTCTTAAACGGAGTACCGTACTTTTCGTAGTTCCAAAGCGTGGTAATGCGCTGCCGGATCGATTCCCGAACAGGAATGTCTTGCAGGTAGGCGAACGTTACCTGATTCTGTGCCTCAATCCAAGCCTTGGTTTCAGGAGAGCTAGGATCTTCAAGCCAACGGTACGGGTCAGCCACCGAAATGCCGTGATAGTGATCAACTTGCTCTGCCTGATGGGTATCGGGATATGAATGAAGAGGCATAACTGAACATCCTGTGCAACAGTTTCAATGTTACAGATTTGATGCAATAAATCTGCTGGCTTTTGGAGATATTTTACGCGCAAGGCATCAGCCAGGCTCCATTTAGCTAAATTGTGTTCTACCAGTCGAAGGGATGAGCAGCCGAGAGCATTCCACTAATGCCAATGGATCTTCCGTAGCGCGGACATCTTGCCTGCCAATGAGCGATCGGTCATGCAAATGCAATGGGAGGCACCCTATTCAGGCAAGCTGGATGTTTGGACAAGATAAATGCACAGATAGCAGCAAAAATTTATTAGATATTTGTATTTCAGTATATCTCTTGAAGTTAAAGTAAAAATAACGACTCAAGCAATGGAAAAAGCCGTATTTTTTCAGTAAGCTTAATGACAAGTTCGATCGAGTTTTAGTGATATAGCCCTCAGTCTACGTAAATTTCGGTATTAAAAATTGCCCTATAACTTTAGTGCTAATTTAAGGGAAGATGTGTCTATTCTTACTCTATGCTAGAGTTGCGTAGGTTATGTTAGTTTTGTCCAGTTCGTATGCCCCTCGAATCACACATCCCTTATTTAACTTGTGTGTGCGGCTTGTGTGTTCGTCCCAACCCATAGCAGTACGCAATCGCCCCAATTTGCGTCTTTTTGCTCACTAGTATCAGCGGTTACTGGTCTTAACTGGTAGTCCCGATATTGATGACGATCGTCCCTTAGACCCGTTCTTATGTTTCCATAGCGATTCCCTGTAGGAGTCGTTCAAGCAATCATGCTTTGGCATGAACAACCACTTAACACCTTTTATACAGTTGGCAGAGCATCTATGAACTTCAAACATACCCTTGCGCTTGTTGGTTTCTTTGGAGCCGCTATGACCGTTGCGGCACCTGTTCAGGCAGCTAGTCTGATGCCTGCGGATCTGGGCTTGCCAACCTTGTCCGAGAGTACGCCTGTTGGAAATGGACTTGCTGCTCCTATTTCTCAGATCCCATACCAAACCAGAGCGTTCACACCATCCCAGGACTTAAAAGTAAAGTTCAGCGTCCAAATGGATGGATTGGGCAGCCGAGGCATGGGACTCTCTAGCTTCGGTTATTTCCTTCCTGGTCAGGGTGAAGCAAGCTTCGTCTCTATTTTTAGTGAAACAACACCTTACAACACAGGAGCGAGAGCACACACAAATGACTGGCTTGGAACTTGCGGTGGTGCGATTACAGGCTTATGTGAAGTGCTAGTTACCTTCAGGGCAGGCACGTCCTATCAGCTTGGACTCCTCAGCCAAGGACTCCGTACCTTTGGCTTGGGTGTCATGGATTCTTATACGTTTGATGCTGTCTCCGACCAGTTTTATGACCCAACCTCCAGACAGTACAATGCCGCCCACAGCAGCAAATTTGTGACAGTCAGCCAAGAGGGCATGTTGTTTATTGGTATGGAAGATGGCGAATTCGTCCAAACGAAAGCCTCCCGCACGAATCCAGCCACTTACTACTATGACTACCAGGATTGGGTCGTAAAGGCGGAAGCCGTACCTGAACCTGCAACCCTCGCAGGATTGGGAATGATTGGCGGTGGGCTGATCCTGTCTCGTCGTCGCAAATCCAAGCAGATGGCATAGTGCCCCATTCCTTGGGAATGTACATTCAATAACCTGAAATTCTTGTGGGGTGGGCATCTTGCCCGCCCAGTCAAGCAAGCAGAGCGGTAGCACAGGTGATTTAATCCACGATCCTCCATTTGATTGGTCACGTAGGGGCAAACAGGCGTTTGTTTCTACTACTCGCAGACATCATAAGCAAAAAGCCCTTTGGTTATGTCAAAGGGCTTCTTCACGTTTTTGAGCAATGTTCTTTGAGCAGTGGATTCAAGTAATGTTCTTTGAGCAATGTTCTTCAAAGAACTAAGCGGCTGAAGGCATCGCTCCCGTTGCCAGAACCGATCGATAAAACCCTTGAAGCTGTCGTGTGGCGGCTGCCCAACCCCACTTTTCAGCTTCCTGCCGAGCATTTCGCCTTAGCACCTCGCGTTCGAGCTGATGTACCAGCAAGCGTTTTGTCGCCCCGATCGCCCCATTCTCATCCTGGGGATCAAACAAATAACCGTTGACACCATCCGTCACGATATCAGGAATTCCCCCAGCATTTGCAGCAATCACCGGACATCCAGCAGCCATCGCTTCCAGGAGCACCAGTCCTAACGTTTCAGTCCGAGAAGGAAAGACAAAGGCATCAGCTGAGGCAAAGGCTGCTGCCAGGTTTTTCCCAGTCAAATAGCCAACAAAGTGAGTGGGTGTTCCCTCGAAATGTTTTTCAAGCTCCTGGCGGTAAGGCCCATCTCCAACTAGAGCCAGGCGAGCATTAGGAATTGCTTCTAAAACAGGTTTAATGCGATCGATTTCTTTCTCCGCCGAGAGCCGACCCACGTATAGCAGAATGGGACTTTCAGGATGTCCCTGGGAAAGATGCGATCGAACTTCCTGGCTGGCCAATTCCGGACGAAATAGCTCAGTATCAACCCCTTTCTGCCATACTTCTACCCGCTCAATCCCATGAGAAGTTAAGGCCTCCTGCATGGCAGTAGACGTACATAAGTTAATCTGCGCCTGGTTATGAAGTGCCTTCAAAAGTTCCCACAGCACCCCTTCCAGCATCCCTAAGCCATAATGCTCCAAATACTTCGGCAAATGGGTGTGGTAAGAAGCAACCAGCGGCACATCCAGAGATTTGGCGTAATACAGCCCTCCTAACCCCAGCACCGCCGGATTCACAATATGAATCAAATCTGGGCGAAAGTCTTCTAAAATTTGGCGGATAGAGGGGCGAGGAAGAGCCAATTTCAATTCTGGATAAAGCGGCAAAGGAAACCCAGGAACCCCGCAAATTTGGGCACCTTTGTATTCTCGCAATCCACCGTCTGGGGAGAACACCATCACCTGATCGCCCATTCGTTGGAGGTGATCAACAGTGTGGCTGAGACGGGTGACAATCCCATCGACTTTAGGCAGAAAGGTTTCTGTAAAAAGAGCGATTCGCATAGGTGAGAGAACTTAGGGGCTAGAAAATGGGGATTGGGGAGCCGGGAGTAGGGAGTGGGGAAGAATGTGAGTTCGTAACGCTGACTTTGTAATTGGGTAAATTCTCTATGGCTAAAGAAGCCAGCGAATTGAGAACAGTGAATTGAGAGTCATGTTCAAGTTTGATTCCCGATTCCCAATTCCCGATTCCCCACTCCCTAAATGCCTATCCTTTCCATTTCACTTTGGGTAGGATCTGCTGCTCGTCTACTCGGTTCTTGTACTTCACAGCAAAGTTGAGCAACGAATCCAGCAAAGAATCAGAGAGGTAGTGAGGCTGCAAGCCTAGATCAATCAGTTTGGTGTTCTTCGCGTTGAAATAATGTTCTTCTAGCTCCACTCTGGGGTTGTCTAGGTGGTTAATCTCAATACTGAGACCCATTGCAGTGCCCGCTTTTTTCACCATCATTGCCAAATCGCCAATGCTGAACATTTCGGTGAACTGGTTGAAGACGCGGAATTCGCCAGCATTCGCCGGATTAGAAATCGCAATTTCAACGCAGCGAACAGTATCACGAATATCCAGGAAACCGCGCGTTTGTCCGCCCTTGCCATATACCGTTAGTGGATGCCCGATCGCCGCCTGAATGCAGAAGCGGTTGAGTGCTGTACCAAACACGCCATCATAATCTAAACGGTTGATCAGCAATTCATCCATGCCCGTTTCTTCGGTCAACACGCCATAAACAACACCCTGATTCAGGTCGGTGGCACGAAGTCCCCAAATTTTGCAAGCAAAGTGGATGTTGTGGGAATCGTGAACCTTGCTGAGGTGGTAGAAAGAACCGGGTTGCTTGGGATACGGTAAAGTATCCTTTCGTCCGTTGTGTTCAATGGTGATGTAGCCTTCTTCAATGTCGATGTTGGGCGTTCCATATTCACCCATGGTGCCGAGCTTCACCAGATGACAGTCTGGGAAATGTTCATGCATCACGTAGAGTAGGTTAAGAGTTCCAACAACATTGTTAACCTGGGTTAAAACTGCGTGTTCGCGATCAATCATGGAGAAGGGAGCTGAACGCTGTTCACCAAAATGCACAACGGCTTCCGGCTCAAACTGGAGCATAGTGTTCTTGAGGAAGTCGTAGTTATTGATGTCTCCCACAAACAGGTCAATGGTTTTCCCTGTCAGGTCTTTCCATCGCTGGAGACGTGCCTGAATCGGAGCGATCGGGGTTAAAGTTTCAATGCACAACTCCATGTCCCAGTGTCGTCGGACAAAGCTGTCAAGAATTCCCACTTCGTAACCTTGATTTGACAGGTAGAGCGCGGTTGCCCAACCGCAATAACCATCGCCACCAATAACTAAAACTTTCATGCTAACTGCTCTGCTGACTTGAATCTGCTTACTGATACTCCGCTAAATCTATCAGGTTTATGCCCCCCATAGACCACTTTGTTATTGCAATTCTGTAACTTAAAGTCACAATTTCTCAAGTCTTTTTTGAGGCAGTTTACTTGAAAGCAGCTATTTTCAAGCTTTGGGAGCCAGTTTTTTCATTGGCCAAAGCTAGATTTGTGTCGGGTGATAGATGAGTAAATACTTCTTTGGAAGTGGGTTCAATCCTAGTTCATTTGGCTCTTCAGGTCGGTCAGGAGCCTAACAGTCTGGCGTAGGTTGGCGTGGAGATGACCGATCGCATCCTGGAATTCTGATTGATTTTGCTGCATGACAAAGGCAGTGGCTGCAAAGTTTGCTCAAAGTGACTCATCCTTAACCGATGGATCAGCAAAGATCTTATCAGCAGACGCTCTAGGGGGAACCTTCTTACAGGATTCAATGCCTTGGAGCGTTTTTGATGTCGCTGCTGGAGTAGGATGAGCAATGGGTTCTTTTGAAGCAGTAGGAATGAGCCAAGCAAATGTAGACTCGGCACCTGAGGAAATGGGATTGCGGGATGGGGTAGTGAGTTGAGTATAGACGACGAGTGCGATCGTAATGAGGGCGGAAGTGAGCCAGGAACTGTTGCGGCGAGTCATCTTGTGTGCCTTCTGAGTGTGTGCCCTCTAAAAGTGCTTATATCTACAACGACCCAGATAATCCGCTTTCCGAACAGCACTCGTTGAGTGGGTCTTTTTTCACCCGATTGGTCAAATTTCCTAGCCCAGTTGGGTCAGTGTGATGTAAATCACGAACCTTTTTTCCTGTCGATACCGTCACTTAGAAGGGAATACTATCGATACCGAGGTCGTTTAACAGGTTGTATGGCCGTAGCGATGGATTTAGGACACTTTCCGTGGTTCCAGCCCTATTCGTTCATGGGGTTCGGCACCTTCAAGGGTTCTAACCTACCCATCTGTTGCCATAACGGTCAATCTGGGCGATCGACTGACGTATCAGCGACGTATCAGTAATGAACACCTATGACACAAGCCTCCATGACTGCTTTTTCTCAGGCTGAACAACCTGCATCGGGGTATACGCTGAGAGTGGTTACAGATACCTGGCTAAAGGTCAGTACTGCTCAAAGTTCCGCCTTGCCTGATGACCAAAAGCAACTCATTCGTGCAGGGACGCTCTTGCCAGTAGACAGCGTTCAGCGTGTTGAAAATGACCATGCTCGCATTACCTTTGGCGTAGATAAAATCGGTCAAAAAATTCACATCCGAGGGCGCAATACTTGGTACGTCTATCAACCAACTATCGAGGTGTTGCAAAACGGTAGCGTCGTTCCTTGGGCGCAGTTCCCCACCGCAGCTTCTTCAACGTCGATCGCCTCTGCTCCAACCTATACCCTCCGCATCACTGAAGATACCTGGTTAAAACTCAGCACTGCCCAAGGTTCATCCTTGCCAGACAATCAGCGACAGCTTGTGAGAAACGGCACCGTTTTACCCTTATCTAGCTTCAAGCGGGTCGAAAACGACCACCTCCGAGTTGCCTTTGGCATCGATGAAGACGGCAACCAGGTGCAATTTCAGGGATGGAACACCTGGTATGTTTATCGCCCTGCGGCACAAGTTCTGCGAAATGGCGAAGTCGTATCTCTGACGGAACTACCGATTTCAACTGCTCCCGCTCCTGCTGCTCCCGCTGCTCCTGCTCCTGCTCCTGCTCCTGCTCCTGCTGCCTCATTTGCCATCAGAGTTACAGTAGACACCTGGCTTAAACAGAGTACGGCTCAAGGATTTACGTTGCCCGATGATCAAAGGCAGTTCATTAAGGCGGGCACGGTTCTGCCCATTGTTGGCTATGCCCTGGGAGAAGCCGATCATCTCCGAATCACACTTGGAAGAGACGATCGAGGGAATCAGCTTCAGTTTAAGGGACGCAATACCTGGCTGATTTATCGGCCGATCGTTCAGCTACTACGAAACGGACAGGTTATTAACATTGGTTCTGCTCCCGCTGCTCCTGTTCCTGTTCCTGCCCCTGTTCCTGCTCCTGCTCCTGCTCCTCCTTCCCGCCCGCCTGCTTCACCCTTCACCCTCAGAGCAACATCAGACACCTGGCTCAAACTCAGCACAGCCCAAAGCTCGGCGTTGCCTGATGACCAGAAGCAATTTATTTCGGCTAGGACAGTTTTACCTGTGTCGAGTTATGGTTTTGCTGCTAATGACCACGTTAGAGTGGCACTGGGCGTAGACAACCAGGGAAATCAGGTTCAATTCAACGGACTCAATACCTGGTATGTGTATCGTCCTGCCATAGAGCTTTTACAGGATGGGCGAGTGATTGACCTGACTCCATCGGGGCGGCGGCAAATCAATGCGAAAGGGTTACGGTTACTGAAGGCGTTTGAGGGGTTGCGGTTAGAGGCGTACCTTGATCCAGTGGGAGTTTGGACGATCGGCTATGGCACCACATCAGGGGTTTTTCCAGGAATGCGGATCACTGAAGCCCAAGCTGAAGCATTTCTTCGCCGAGATTTGGCTCGGTTTGAACGGGCAGTGAGCGATTTAATTACTGTCCCCTTGAATGAAGATCAGTATTCCGCACTCGTATCTTTTACGTACAACGTCGGTGAAGGTGCTTTGGCGGGTTCTACCCTGCGGCGACTTCTCAACCAACGAGACTATCAAGGAGCAGCCGATCAGCTTTTGCGCTGGAACCGGGGGGATGCCGGAGAACTGCCTGGGTTAACTCGTCGCCGTCGTGCGGAAAGGGCCCTATTTTTGGGGCAAGACTATACGGTTTTTCTGTGATAAATTTTTTATGATAAATTAATACAGATGTTCTAATTCAATCTGTATGTCTGGTAACGTTTGTCGGTGTGCATGGGTCAGTGACGATCCGTTGGAGGTGGCTTACCACGACCAGGAATGGGGCGTTCCAGTGCATGATGACATCCGCCTGTTTGAGTTTCTGATTTTAGAAGGGGCGCAGGCGGGGTTGAGTTGGAAAACCGTTTTGCGGAAGCGGGAAAGTTATCGTGCTGCATTTGACGGGTTTGCTCCTGAACGGGTGGCTCAATATGACGATCGCAAACTGGCTGAACTCCTTGCCAATCCTGGAATTATTCGTAATCGCTTAAAAGTCCAGGCAGCCGTTCAAAATGCCCGATCGTTCTTGGCAGTGCAAGAAGAGTTTGGCAGCTTCGATCGCTACATTTGGGGCTTTGTAGGGGGAAAGCCGATCGTGAATGCGTGGCAAACGATCGAGGAGGTTCCGGCAGAAACGGTAGAGTCCCAAGCGATGAGCAAGGATTTACGCCGACGAGGGTTTAAGTTTGTTGGCTCCACTATTTGCTATGCCTTTATGCAGGCGTGTGGTTTGGTGAATGACCATACGCTGGATTGCTTTCGCTACGCCGCTCTCTTTTAACAATTCGTTGCCAGGGATATCGCAAAATTTCTCTTTTTGAGATAATTTGCTGTATTACCGTCACGTCAGGAGCGTGTGCAATGACTGTTCGCCAAACTCTACAAGATATCGTTGCTCAGAAGCATCTGCTGACTCATCCGTTCTATATCGCTTGGACAGAAGGCAAGCTGACCCGTGAACACCTGAGGCATTACGCCGAGCAATACTTCCATCACGTTTTAGCCTTCCCCACTTACATTAGTGCCATCCACTACAACACCCCTTACCTTCCTGTGCGGCAGGAACTCCTAGAAAATCTGGTGGGCGAGGAACAGGGCGAGAAAAACCATCCGGCACTGTGGCGCAATTTTGCGTTGGCTCTGGGGGCTGAAAAGGCTGAACTGGAAAGCAATCCTCAGCTAGACACAACTGCCAATCTGATCGGCACGTTCCGTGACCTGTGCATTCGATCGCCTTTTTATGCGGGCTTGGCGGCTTTGTATGTCTATGAATCTCAGATTCCAGAGGTTGCTACGGTCAAAATTGATGGTTTGAAGCAGTTCTACGGCATGGATGATCCGGCAGAGTATGAATTTTTCACGGTTCACCAAGTGGCGGATGTGCATCATGCTGAATCAGTTGTTCAGTTGGTTGAAGCCCATGCCGTGACAGAAGCGCAGCAGGCAGAAGTGGCGCAAGTTGCCCAATCCGCAGCCGATGCCCTTTGGGGTTTCCTGGATGGGGTATACGAAACTTACTGTCAGGATATTGCTGAGGCTGAAATGAGCGTTTCCTAATGAGATGCGTTAATCCTTAGACAATCTAAGCGTTCACTCAAAACCTCAAACCCGATCGCTCAAATTTAGATAGGCAATGGTTGGAAAGGTTAGGATAATTGAGTTAAACCAAGCCTCATAGAGCAACTTGGGAATACGGAACTTGTCCTAACCCATTTTTACTACGGGTATGCTTACAGCCTGCGGATGGTGTTTTAAGTCTGAAGAACCCAATTCGGCGAATTCGCGTGAGTCTACCTTAGTTCCAGGCATGGTGCTTAAAGGGTTTGGGCTTTTTGCACGCGGGCTTTTGCTGTATCTCCTCGTTTGGCGATCGGCACATGTTCTGTTGCTGCTGCTAGCCCAAACGCAGGCATATTGCCATAAATCGCTTCATAATGTCCTGGTTCAATCAGATAGGTTTCATGCCAGATGCCCACAGTGCCGTCATTTCCAACGGCTCGGTTAAATCGCTGCCATGCCGCCAAGTGAGGCTCAGAAGGGCTGCGGGCAAAGCGTTCTAAGTCTTCAAACGATCGCCAATAGGACAATAGCAACGTTGTGGTGGGGAACAGTCGAAAGAAGTTTTCTCCGCCGAGGAAGCCCTTTTCAGGATGTGCTTTAAGGGTTTTCAGCATGGGAGCCATTGCCTGAGCGACGGGAACCCATTTAGAAAACGACCAAAATTGGTTCACCCGCATTCCAATTAAAAACACGACAAAGGAAGAGTCAATCTGTGCCGTATAACGTCCGGGTATAACAGGTATCATGACAAAGCCTCCAAGCAAATACTCTTAAAGCTTAATACTCATATTGTTGAGTATACAACAAATGTTATATTCAATAATATGAATATGTCAACTCGGAAGTGCGTTTTTTCAAAAGTATGTCTTTGAGCTTTGCAATTTTGTCGGTGCTGGTAGCAAATCATGCGAGTGGCTACGATTTGACGAAGCGGTTTAACCCCTCAGCGGAGGGATCGGTGGGCTTTTTCTGGACAGCGAGCTTTCAGCAAATTTATCGGGAACTAGGTCGGCTAGAGGAAAAGGGATGGCTTCAGGCACAAACCGTTCAGCAGGACAACCGGCCAGACAAGCGAATTTACTCTGTTACTGAATTGGGAAAACAGCATTTGCGGGATTGGATTACTGAAGCTGAAAAATCGCCTCCCGTCCGAGATGAGCTACTGGTAAAGTTAAATGCTGGATATTTGGTCGATCGCCCTGCTATTTTGGTCAAGCTGAAAATGCACCAGCAGCAGCATCAACAACGGCTGGCTATCTACGAAGAAATTGAGCGAAATCACTTTCAAAATCCCGAAACCCTTTCGGAGTTTCTGCAATTTAGCTATCTCACACTGCTAATGGGGATTCATTATGAAACCGGATGGCTGACCTGGTGCGATCGAGCGATCCGGTTTCTGGAAATGCCAGTTCAGGAAGAAACGAAACGTTGATAAAGTGCGTCAGTCAAAACCAAAGTGCTTTATGCCAAGGATTGCTCCTCAGGTCGGACGACGCAAATCGAGGGATGGATTGCGATCGAAGAAGTTGACGGGTTTAAGGGCGAATCCGTGCCAACTTGTAGACATGATCGGCCAGTCCTCTGCCACAGTGACGTGGTGAAAGCCCAGCGTATACCATGCCACGATATCGGTATCAACAATCGGGCGATCGTTACCTGTCCAGGAAAATAGCGTGTCATCGCCTTTGCTTTGGTTAGGGTAAGTTCCGGCGGCATAAATTTCATCTGGGTCATAGGGTGTCACCCAAAGATGATATTTAACAAAACCAGCCCGCAGTGTGGGGTAGTCTTCTGGCAGCAACAAATTAGAGCCATTGTCGATCGGCATAATTTGGTAGCTCGTTGGATTGCCCACATAATTTGCAGCCGCAGCACTCTCTATCCGCCAGCGAGAAGGCGTGTCGTAATTTAGCTTCAGGCGAGCTTGGGTATCGGTTTCCAATACTTGCGTTTCGGGCATCCAAATACTCCGACGGGGATGATCGGCAGGCAATTCTTGCAATCTCAGCCCATCTTTAACAAAACGATTGGCCGTTCCATCTACATCCAGATCGAGCCGGAAGCTAAAAAAGTGATCATGGGAAACACCTACCAATCCAGGGGCAATCAGCGTTCCATAGGCTGTATCTTCAGCCGCAGTCGGGTCAGACATGGATTCTGCCATCACCCCTTTGACTGCATCAATGCCCGTTGCCCCAACCATGACTTTAATCATGCCAGACTGAGTAAACACCCAATCCAATACATAATCATAGTTGCCGATCGTAGACATCATTCGCACCACTAAATCTACCTGAGGACGACCCTCAAAGGTTTCATTCGTAACTTCGTTATGCCGCCAAATGGGATTACCTTGATACTGCTCAAAGACGCACAAAACATCTTCTGCCGTGAATGCGTTGCCCTCATCATCTGGCAAAACAGCATCCATAAAAACGGCATTGGTCGGACAATCAATTCCAGATGCTAATGGTGTAGCTAACCAACCAAAACCGTACTCACCCGAATCCATATACGTGCGATAGTACCAGGTATCTTCTGAATCCATGTAAGGAACAAAAATTTCCGATAATGTTCCTTCATAGAGAACCGGACGGATTTGTCCGTTATCCTGATAATTTACCATTGAAATGACCGTACCCAGACGGCGATCGAACCCCAAATGAAACGACCACTTTTGCCAGTTAATGACATTGTGATCCATTGTGATGTTGTTTCCTTGAGGCTGCTCCAATGCAATTGGATTGAGGGGTGGACGCAATTCACCAAACGCATCCTTCGCCGAGTCTTCATCATAGGCATTGGACTTGGTGTTAATGGGGATGATTCCATTGTCGAGCACATCTAAAACTTGCTGTTCATTTAGATCAACAACTGCCATCACCCCTTCGATCGGACTACCATAAATATTGTTTTTGGTATTGCTTAAATCTGAACAAGGTACATTCAAAATTCGCCGCCCTTCATGTTCAGGCAAGCCATAATAACCAACCGTTAAAGGCGCGCAGTTAATCTGGCTATATTCTGTGATGCCTCGCTTGGCCATTGCCTCTTGCCAACGGGGGTCAGCCGTCACCAGATCATTTACGCCAATCAGTTCTTCGAGCAACAGGTTTGGCTGGACATCTTCCTGCTTTTTCCAGGAAATGACTGCCCCTCCAGACAAATCAACCACCGCTTCATAGGTTTCTGGGCCTTGTTTAACAATTGCAAAGGCCGATCGAGAAACGGGCTGTCCTGATTCCCAGCTTAAAACCTCGGCTTTTGGCGGTTCGTGGAGGGTGATTAAGGGAAACCGACTCGATTCATCAATGTAGCCTGCCTCAGTGAGAAGTTGCTTTGTCAACGTAAATTCTTCAGCCGTCAGGGAATCCAGGGGATGGGTTGGAGCCATTTGGGCCAAGACGGGCGTTCCGACGTTGAACCCCGAACTGCTGATAAGCGTCAACCCGACGATCGCCAGCAATGTTCCTACAATTACCAACCCAAAGCGGAGATATCGTGAACTAAACATCTTCAAACGTGACATTACACGTACTCCTGATGCTTAACTGTGAATTTCCAAAGTTTATCGATCGTTGGGTGGCGATTGGGTCATCTGAGATACCGTCTGAGATACCGATGGCTCAGTTTCGGGCATTCTAGGCAGCATAAAACATCAAACATCATTTCCGATGTGACTCCTATGCAACAAGCGGCCCACTCTGCCCATTTGAAACCTGAATTGCTTTCCTTGCCCAGGTTTGAGAAGCTCCAAGTATCGATCGTGGTTGGTGATCTTTCCACTCGTGGGGCGGGGCGTTGGGGCGGTGCAGTGCGTCCGTTTTTGCTGGCTCAGGCCTTGCAACGACTGGGTTGTCAGGTGCAGCTAGTCGGTTTTTGTTTTGGGGAAGAAACAGCGATCGTTTCCACTCCAGAGCTTCCTGTAATTGCAGTAAACGGTCGTCCTTACCCTGGCTTCGTGCGATCGGTGCAGCAACTTTTGCCCCAGATTCAAGGCGATTTGGTCTACGCCTATAAGCCGAAGCCTTCCAGTTTTGGGGTGGCACTGCTCAAAAAATGGCGATCGAACTGCCCCATAATTTTGGATATTGATGACTGGGAATTAAGCTGGCACGGGGGAGATCAATGGCAATATCAACCTGGATTGAAACAATTAGCGCGAGACATACTAAAGCCGAAGGGTGCTTTACGAAATCCAGATCATCCCCTTTACCTGAAATGGATTGAGCAACAGGTGCATCAAGCCGATGCCGTAACGGTGCATACTCAGTTTTTACACGATCGCTTTGGGGGAACCTATGTGCCCAACGGGAAGGACATTGCATTATTTAATCCAGAAGGATATGACCCGATCGCCTTGAAACAAAAATATGGATTAGCCAACTATCGGGTGTTGATGTTTCCGGGGGCCCCTCGTCCATATAAGGGTGTGGAGGATGTGTTGATGGCACTGGAGCGGTTGAATCGTCCAGATATTCGCCTGGTGATTGTGGGGGGCAGTCCCTATGATGACTACGATCGCCAACTCACGGAACAGTGGGGACAGTGGATGATCCAACTTCCCAAAATTCCCCATTCCCAAATGCCAGAAGTGATTGCCGCCGCCGATGCGATCGTGGTGCCGCAACGCAATACCCCAGCCGCCCAAGCACAGTTTCCCCTCAAGCTCACCGATGGGATGGCAATGGCAAAGCCGATCCTGGCAACACGAGTCGGAGATATTCCACAAATTTTAGGTGAAGCGGGCTATTTGGTTGAACCGGAATCTCCAGCGCAGTTAGCCCAGCAAATTGAATGGATTTTGGCTCATCCCGATGAAGCAGCCCTACGCGGACAACAAGCCCGATCGCGCTGTGTTGAACAATGCAGCATTGAAGCAATGGCAGCAACCCTTTCAACGGTTCTTTGTCGCTTTTTTAGTCCGATCGGGAATTCTACAGTTGAGTCCATTTGATGCCCTTTATTGTCACGTCGTATGTCGCCTTCCAATACGCTCCTGCTTCGCCTCGCCTTACGCTATCCCATTCCCATTGTTGTGAATATTCTCCTGGGTTTTTCTGGGGCGTTGTTTAACGGGGTTAGCACGGCTCTGATTGTGCCAGTGTTTATGAGTATTTTGGGGCAGGAGGCAGTGCTACAATCTGGCCCACCCCTTATGCGCCAGTTTTTAGGGTTATTTGACGGCATTTCGTCGAACCAAAGACTGTTGGCTATGGCAGGGGTGATAATTGGCTTTATTGTTCTGAAAAATCTTGCCGTTTATGCCAGCAATTTGGCGGCAAATGCACTAGGGCGAAAGTTGACCTCTGATTTGCAGGAAGATGGCTTAAAACTGCTGCTGGATGTGGATCTGGATTATTTCACCAAGGCGAAAGCAGGCGATTTGATGAATCGTTTGGGGGGTGAGATGAACCGGGCGAGTACGACCATCAGCACCGGAATTAGTCTAATCATTACCATCATCACGATTTTTGTCTTTGTGGGATTGTTGGTTTGGACTTCGTGGCAACTGACGATCGCCGCTACATTTCTGCTGCCCGTTTCTCCTTTAATTAGCCAATTTTTAATTGCAAAGTCTAGACGGTTTGGTAAGTTAATTACGCATATTAACCAGGAATATTCGGGTCGGCTGATTGAAATTTTTGCTGGAATTCGTTTAGTCAAAGCGGCAGCCACAGAACAGCAAGAATTCGTTCATCTGCGGCATCTGATTCGCGATCGAGAGCGGATTGAATTTCAGTCTCGAATGGCGGCTTTAGCTATTGCACCATTAAGCGAAGTGACGAGTATTTGTGCATTATTTTTACTCATCTTATTAGGGCGAATTCTGTTCATTGACCAGCTCGATGCCTTGTCTACCGTATTGCTGACTTATATCGTTTTGCTGTTCCGGCTCCTGCCCTTTATTGCTCAACTGAACAGTCATCGTGAAAACATTGCTCGATCGGCTGCTTCAGTGGATGTTGTGTATGACCTGATGCGATCGAACAATAAAAGCTTTATGCCCAATGGTTCTGTTCCCTACACTTCCATTCAACAGAGCATTTCCTTTGAGAACATTGGTTTTCACTATCCAGGCAGTGCAAAGCAGATTCTCCAGAATATTGATTTAGTGATTCCAAAGGGCACAACGCTGGCATTGGTCGGGTCATCAGGAGCCGGAAAAACGACTCTGGTGGATTTGCTACCTCGCTTTTACGACCCCACCCAAGGACGGATTACCATTGATGGCATCGATTTACGAGATTTTGATTTAAAATCCTTACGGCGATCGATGGGGATTGTCAGTCAGGACACCTTTTTGTTTAACGATACGATTCGTAATAACATTGCCTATGGCTGCACAGACATTACCGAAACCGACATTCTGGAAGCCGTCCGACGCGCCAATGCCCATGAGTTTATTCAACACTTGCCCCAGGGGTTAGACACAATGATTGGCGATCGGGGGGTGATGCTCTCTGGGGGACAACGCCAGCGGATTGCCATTGCTCGCGCTTTGCTACGAAATCCAGAAATCCTGATTCTAGATGAGGCGACCAGTGCTTTGGATACGGTGTCTGAACGGTTGGTGCAGCAAGCCCTTGATGACCTGAGCCGCGAACGGACAACCCTTGTCATTGCCCATCGGCTGTCAACCGTGCAAAAAGCGCATCAAATTGCAGTCCTTGATCGGGGCCAAGTCGTTGAACTGGGAACCCATGATGAACTTTTACAGCGCAATGGATTGTACAGCCAGCTTCATGCCATGCAGTTTAGCGATCGTCCTTCAACCCAGGACTGGGTTTGCCAGGATCAAACCGAAATTTTGGCCCAGGCTTCCTACGAGTTTCGATCGCACCTTAACTCAATGATGGGTTCTCTCAGCCTGCTCACAGACGCAACCCTCAACACCACAGAGGAACAGTCTGAACTGGCAGAAGAGGCCTACCGCTCAGCAACTGAACTCTTCAAAACCGTTCAACACCTGGAAGATAATTATCGTGTGTCTGTGCGATCGAAGCATGAGTAGCCATTACTGAAGTGCTGAAATTAGATAGTCAAAGTAAGTTCCGACTTCACTCGCATCCTCGGTAGCCATCATAGTAGAGGTAATGTTTTTCATTGCCCGAATCCCTTCCGCCACAGATTCGATTGGCGTACCCAGCGATCGATACATTTCACGCACACCCACCACTCCAATTTCCTGAATCGGTGTGGTTTCGCCCGCCGCCACGCTGTAGGTGATCAAGCGCAGATAATAATCCAAATCTCGCAGGCACGTTGCCGTCATTGCCTCACCATAGGCATTACCCCCTGGAGAGACAAGATTGGGACGTTTCTGGAAGAGTTGCTCTCCCGCTTGCTTGATAATGCGCTCTCGGCTTCCGGTTAAGGCTTGCACCAGCCGTATCCGCCGATCGCCACTCTGAACAAAGAGCTTGATCTGCTCCAGTTCGCCAGGGGTTGGATAGCGAACTTCAGCATCTGCATTCACGATCATTTTGGTGATAATACTCATTTGTCAACTCCTAATGAATTAAACTTCGACATGGTTGGTCGCTTGAACCTGCTTCAGTAAACGGTGCAGGGTTTCACCTTCGATCGATTCAGTCTCTAAAAGCTGCATGGCGATCGTTTCCAGCAACTCTCGGTTCTGCTTGAGCGTACTCAACGCTTGATCATGGGCGGTGTCCACAATCTCCTTCACCTCCCGATCGATCGCATCGGCTGTCTTTTCGCTCACGGTGCGACGGGAATTAGGAATGCCATTATCCAAAAACATGGCCTGCTGTCCCTGCTGATACGCCAACGGCCCCAAAACTTTGCTCATGCCATAGGTCGTCACCATGCGTTCCGCCAGATCGGTCGCCCGCTGTAAATCGTTCGCTGCGCCAGTTGTGATGCTGCCAAACACAATCTCCTCAGCCGATCGACCGCCCAATAGTGTGGCAATCTGTCCCCGCAATTCCGCTTCATTCATCAGGAATCGATCTTCCTTCGGCAGTTGTAGCGTATAGCCCAGTGCCGCCATTCCGCGAGGAATAATCGAGATTTTTTCAACTCGTCCACTATCAGCCATTAATGCACCGACCAAGGCATGACCGACTTCGTGATAGGCAACAATCTTTTTCTCCTTGTCGTTCATCACCCGACTTTTCTTTTCCAGCCCTGCCACCACCCGCTCGATCGCCTCGGCAAAGTCTTCCTGCGCCACCATTTGCCGTTGATTTCGAGCTGCCAATAAAGCTGCTTCGTTCACTAAATTTGCCAAATCGGCTCCGGCAAACCCTGGTGTGCGCGTGGCCACTGCCCGCAGATCCACATCTTCCCCCAGTTTCACTTTCTGGGCATGAATATTGAGAATTGCTTCCCGATCCGACAGAGCAGGGCGATCGACCAGCACTTGCCGATCAAATCGACCCGGACGAAGGAGGGCAGGATCTAAGATTTCCGGGCGATTGGTGGCTGCCAGTACAATAACCGTTGCTTCCCCTACGGCAAATCCATCCATTTCGGCCAGCAACTGATTCAGCGTTTGTTCCCGTTCATCGTTGCCACCGTAAAATCCACTACTGCTGCGTGACTTGCCGATCGCATCTAACTCATCAATGAATACAATGCAGGGAGCTTGTTTCTTGGCTTGCTCAAATAAATCGCGCACCCGCGAAGACCCAACCCCAACAAACATTTCCACAAACTCCGAACCAGAGATGCTGAAAAACGGCACACCCGCTTCCCCCGCCACCGCTTTGGCGAGCAGCGTTTTACCCGTTCCTGGTGGCCCCACCAGCAGTACTCCCTTAGGAATGCGCGCCCCAATTTGGGTGTAGCGTCCCGGCATCTTCAGGAAATCGACAATCTCAACTAATTCCGCTTTTGCCTCTTCTACCCCTGCGACATCCGCAAACGTAATTTTGGCAGCTTCCCCTTCCACATACACTTTGGCTTTGCTCTTGCCAATGGACAGCATCCCTTGCTGACCGCCGCCCCGTCTAGCAAAAAACTGCCAGATCCCGACAAAAATCAGTGGTGGAATCACCCAACCTAGCAAACTCGACACCCAGCGATTTTTAGGGGGGGGAGCCGCAGCAAATTCGATTCCTTTCTCCTCTAATAGACTGGGCAAGGTCAAGTCAAAAATGGGGGTGGTGGAAAACACCGTTCCCGCCTCCGTTTCTGCTGCTTCTGTGCCTGGTTTTAATTGAAATCGAATTTGGTTTTGTCCAACTTCAACCCGATCGACTTCCCCAGCTTGCACCTGATGAATGAACAAACTGTAAGGAACTCCAGGAATTTGCGGTCTGAAGAACAGCGGCAGGATGAAGTTTACAAACAGGAATAGTCCTGATATTGCCAGAAAAACATTGCTAAACCGACGGGGAGGAGTTGGCTTTTCTCGAATCGGCATGAAAAATCCTTTCTCATTTCAAATTTTGAATCTTGTCCATTTAAGGGAAATTAAATGATCGATCGATTTCCCTATAGCTTGACAGTGTTTTGTTGCAGTTCTGGAATGATTTGTTGAACTACGACAAGAAAAGTAACAAATGAGTGTTTCACGTCCTTGCGGTAGATGAGGAAGTCTAAAGCGGAATCACAAAAACATAGTCAGCAAGCCTGAGCAGTGATTGTGGCGAGATGGATCAATGCTCAGGAGACTGCAAAATATTTACGATCGCAATCAAAAACTATGGTGGATAAGGTGGGCACGGACTTTGGATTAAATAACCTATGCAATCGTTCTGCTTAGTTGACTGGGCGGGCAAGATGCCCATCCCACAAGAATGACAATTTATTTAATTTTCATTCCCTGCCCACCTGACTAGGACTTTCTCCGACTTGAAACTCAATCATGAATCAACCTGACGAATTTACACCAGATTCCAGAAGTGCAAAACACCTTGGCTCGATAACAACTCGATCAAGACTGCGGATACAAACCCAATCATCGCTAAGCGACCATTCCAAACCTCGGCTTGGGGAGTAAAGCCCCACCGCCAGGCATTGCGATCGCCTATTGATGTAGAGGTAGTGTTTGGGGTGTAGGACATTGTAGTAACTCCAAGCTTGTAATTGCGTTTTGTGATTATATCTGTAGCGATAACGATGGGTTTAACCCTGTCCATTAGAAATCGCTTTTTGGTTCTACAGAGAAGCAAAGTCTAAATCTAACTTCCATTCGTGTTTCAGGAGATCCTGATACATTTTTTCTCGAATCATCATGTGTCGATTTTGCAAGATCAGCAGGTTTTGGGCTTGCTTAAGAGACATTTGCTGCACTTGATCATTAAATGACCTGAGGCTGAATTCTTGCTCCAGTGTGAGTTCGATCGGCTGATCCATATTCTTCTCCTACACTCTGGCTAGAGTGAAAATTCTTTGCTCGATCGGGTTACTTGATCCGGTATTCACTATCTTGAAACGTAGGTTTGAAGCCGCCTAGTTCACTACGTTTAACGCTTGGCTGTCAGCAAAGGTAGTTAAAAAAATCGGCGTAATGAGCGCAGTAACAATGGAATCTTTGGGATTGTTACAATACTGTTCTTCAAACGGGGCAGACTCAAGCAGGTGAGTTATTTTCCGATCACTATTTTTCAATCACACAGACAATCAACGTGCCTTAATTATTATCGTGTTAGAGTTTTGGCTTTCACCGTTTGCTCTGCCTATGTCAACTACTATAACAAAGTATTTACAATTGTGACGATTTTGAGCGATCGTGCTGAGTTTTGTAAACTTGAAAAATGTTGGCATAGTTCAAACTCAAGCTTTGACCTGTTAGGAAACCGATCGCCCTGCTAGGAGACTGATCTATTACTGAACGAACCAGCACTGCAATGAACTCATCCAGATCTAGAGGCTTAGTCAGCCATTGGTCAAAGCCCGATGAGAGGGCCCGTTGACGCATTTCTTCAGTCACATGAGCTGTCACTGCAATCATTGGAACCCTTTTCCCCCAGCGACCAGTCAGGGTTCTCACCGATTGCACTAAAGCAAAGCCATCCACCTCTGGTAAAGCAATCTCGCTGACTAAAGCATTTGGTCGCCAATGGACAAGGAGTTCCAGTGCTTGTTTTGCTAAAGATGCCGTTTTTACTTCTACACCGTAAGGTTGTAGCAGCAGTGCAATCAAATCGCACGAATCAACGTGATTGTCCACCACAAGAACTCGTAGTCCTTGGAGGGAAATGGAGTGAGAAGGAAACCTATTGTTTGAATACATTACGGTTCTCCTTAAGTTTCAATGCACAACCATCGTTAAAAAAATTGGCAATCCCGTAACAGGATTGCCAGTACGAGAGAATGATAAATTGTCGCTCTCTCTAAAGTATGACAAAGGGTTGATTTGTTTCTTGTCTGATTTCTTGTCTTGTTTGATTAACAACAGTATGAAAAACAGAGGAAATGAAAAACTTGTTTATTCAAATCGTCAGTCAAACATTAGGACTAAAAAAGTAGTTAATAGATTCCAGACGATCGTTGTGTATCCTACCGTCTGGCATTTTTGCTCCCAACAAATTAGCCCCGTTGAAATTTGCTCCTTTGAGTCCAGCCCAATTAAAGTTGGCATAGCTCAAATCGGCGTAGCTCAAGTCAGCATTGAGCAAATGGGCACCAGATAAATCGACTCCACTTAGATTGGCGTGAGACAAGTTGATCCCTCTCCAGTCTGCCTCTCGAAAGTTTCTTTCTCCGGTTTCGTATGATCTTAAAACTTCATTGGCATCCATATCGGTTGCCTCTCAACGTGTAGCGCGATCGCTGTTTATATTCTTATTGTACTGTAGATTTATTGCAAATAGCTGATTTGGGGATTCCGAATTGAATGGTACAGTGAATCAAATTTGTACAGGCTAAGGAACACAAATCAAATAATCTGCATAATCATTCCACCTCATTGGCTGGGCGGGCAAGATGCCCACCCCACAAGATTTCCAGATTATTAACTTACATGGCTTAATGACGATCGCCAATGAGACGGCTAATAGATCCATCATGTCTCTTTGGATCTTTCTTTTGCTTCTTTTCACCATCCGAAGGTGCTTTCGGTTTCTTGGATTCCCGATTTCCCTTTTTCTCTTTTGCCATAACATCCTCCAATCAAACTAATCTTGAGCCTTCACACTCCTCTTCACAAAACTTTCCAGATGCGTTTACCGAGCTAGTCCCAGATTCAACAGTTCTTGAGGAGAAGCCAGCACGTCGATCGCCGTCTCTGGGAAAATTGATCGCGCCCGATCGAGGGTATAGGACATAATTAATGCCTCCGAAAAGCGATATTAAAGTGTTGTTGAATTTAAGAATTCAAGAAGGCGATACTTCACTGATTCAATTTTCTTAAATTATGCGAAAACTTGAACAAAAGATTGATGCCAAAAATTGATCAAAAGCATTGGATAGAAATAAATAAACTGGGGTGCATCCCCATCATGTCGATAAGATGAATGGAATCCATCCCCATGTAGAAGGCATAGCATAAATTGAGAATGCACCCGGCAGTATTTGTTAGCTCAACCTGAATTTTTCCAGGCATCAAACCATAAGGAACACGAATTCAATAAGCCCCTGATTTCTAGCGGTAGAGGTTTGGCAGTGCCAAACTCTTACAAATACAGTTCTTCAGGTTATTTAATTCGTAATCCTAAGCAGGCATTAACACAGTATCAATGATGTGAATTACACCATTATCCGCCGCAACATCGGGGGTTGTAACGGTAGCATTATTCACTTTCACACCACTAGAAGCATCGATTTTTACATCTTCGCCTTCAACCGTTTTAGCGGTCTTCAGTTTTACAACATCGGATGCCATAACCTTTCCCGAAACTACGTGATAGCTCAGGATTTTCTTAAGCTTGGGAATGTCCTTCAGCAATGCAGCGATCGTGCCTTCTGGCAATTTGGCGAACGCCTCATCAGTGGGTGCAAAAAGGGTGAATGGCCCTTTTCCCTTGAGCGTCTCGACTAGATCAGCAGCTTTAACAGCTTTAACCAAGGTATTAAAGGAACCAGAGTTAGCAGCAGTATCAACAATATCAGCCATTTGTTTTACCTTGATTTCATGATCTTCCGACAACAACCAGTATGGCACCCTATTGTTTGAAGTCATGTTTGAGTAAATGTTCTAGTAACGTATAAATTGTGTTTCGTGTATAAAAACAGTCAATTTCCAAAAAACTTCAATCTAAAGTATCTCAAGTAATCATTTAGAAACTACAATGATAGTATTGCCAGGACTAAATGAGATAAATATTTTAATTAAATTCATTTACTTAGATTAAAGTTGAAATTTAAAAACGCTGCAAAAAGAGAACTTAATCTAGAACTCAATGTTTAGTTGAGCAGAAATTAAAAAGAGGAAAAAATAATGCCTAGACTCGTAGGGCAACAATCTCACACTGAAACAAACGTTGCCATTTTAATCATTTTTATTGCCATTGCCGGAGTACTCCTCGAATATTTTGGCGCGATCGACTTCGTTCCTGGATTTGGACAAGAGGGAGCTTACCTTCTTCAAAGACAGCCAACGAATGAATCGGTGACTGAACAAGATAATTAAGAAAACAGGACAATTCATTAAAGCTGCGGGAAAAACTGCAAGGAATCAATCAAATGCGTAAGGGTAGCGATGCCATTGGTAAAGAGGTTGTCACCTATGACACAGGTAAAAAAATTAAACGAATTCAAGATTTGATTTTTGATCAAGAACGCAACCAACTTTTGGGCTTTCTAGTGGAAGAGAAGGGATTATTTCGAGATGCCAAAGTGATTCCCTTAAGTGAGGTGCAGGCGATCGGCTTAAATGCGATCGTGGTTCATTCAAGCGCCTCTGTTGTGGAGTCCCATGAAATTCCTGCCATTCAAAAAATCTTGCACCATAACAATGTGCTGAGAGGAACTCGAATTCTGACAACAGAAGGGTTAGATCTCGGTGGATTGGTGGATTTGTTTTTCAATGAACAAAGCGGACAGGTGGAAGGATATGAGGTGTCTGGAGGGATGTTCGCTGATGCTTACTCCGGTCGATCGTTTGTTCCTGCGATCGAAACGCTCCACATTGGGGATGATGTCGCTTTTGTGCCCCCTGAAACGGCCCAGATGATGCGAGAACAGATTGGAGGGATTCGGGGAGCCGTCCAAGCCACTGAAGATCGATTGCAGGCGGCAGCCCAAACTGCCAATGACCAACTCCAAAGCTCCGCTCAAACTGTGAACCGCAGCTTCCAGGAAGCTAGCCAGAATGTCGGGATACAGCTACACACTTCAACTGGTGCGAGTAGTACTAAACTGCAAAGATTGAATCGAGATGCAGCAATTTCTCTGACCAACAGTTTGGTTGACCCTGTAGAGCAAAAAATGCATGTAATGGGCAGGTCTGTCGATCGAGATGTGTTGAATTCCGACGGGAGTGTACTGGTATTCCAGGGAGAAAAAGTTACTCCAACGGATGCAGACATTGCCGATCGTTTAGGCATTCTGGATCTCCTCTATCGAGCCACGGGCGGTAGCCTGACTGTCAATCTAAGCCAAAACTTGCAAGCTGTATCTCAGTCTGTGAATGAGCAAATTCAAACCGTAACGCAACGGAGTTCAGATGTGTTCCAGGGTGCAGTGAATAAATTGGCTGACGATATGGCAACTGAGCAGGCAAAGGGTCGTAGAGTACTAAAAACTGTGCGGGCAGAGGATGGCTTGATTGTGGCAGCACCGGGACAAATTGTGACGGATTCAGTTATCGATCGGGTCCGAACTTACAACAAAGAGGCAGATTTACTCGATGCGGTCGGCTTAACGTTGGCTACTTCTATCCGTTCTAATGCCAGTGACACTTGGCTAGAAACCAAAGTGCAACTGCGCGATCGGGCCAGTTATGCCCAAAAAAATTTCAGTACCTTTTGGCACAGGCTGCAACAAAAAGTCGAGGAATGGCAAGGTCGCAGCACCCAGGAAATCAAACAGCAGCGAATTGAACAAGCCTTAGGTCGTCCAGTCACCCGTGTCATCCTTGACCTGGAGGACAACGTCATTCTCAATGTGGGTGAACTGATTACGCACCGTGCGATTCATCAAGCCGAAGCCAGTCAAGTGCTGAATATCTTGCTGAGTTCGGTCTGCACCAAGGAGCCGGAAATTTCTGCTCAGGAGCTTCGGGCTTCAGAACATGGAAAAGCCGCCTTGGAACACGATGGAAATGGTCGATCGCCCCTAGAAGCGGCTCCTCAAAGTTACTGAAACACTTATTAGTCGTGAGTCGTGCCATCGGGCATCTTGGTATGACTCATCTCTGTTCTTCTAAAACTTCCCCCTTGAATGTCTGCGTCGGTCAGATCCGCTTCACCCAAATAGGCTCCGTCTAGATTTGCCCCTCCCAACTTTGCTTCCTTCAAGTTGGCTCTACTCAAATCTGCACCCCGCAAATCGGCACCTGCTAAGTTGGCTCCACTCAGATCGGCACCTCGCAAATTTGCCCCCCCTAGATTTGCCCCACTCAAATCCGCCCCATTTAAATCGGCCTCTGTCAGGTCAGCTCCACTCAGGTCAGCTCCACTTAAATCAGCATCGGTCAAGCAGGCTTGAATCAAATCTGCATCTGCTAGCTTTGCCTGATTTAGGGCTGCCTGCTCAAGGTGTGCCTCTGTCAAGTCGGCTCCTCGTAAATCGGCACCAATGAGATGGGCACCCATCAAGTGTGCCCCAATTAAGTTTACATTGGTTAAACAGACCTGAACTAGACTGACTCGGCTAAAGTCCCGTTCTCCTGCTGCATATCGTTTCAGAATCTCTTGAGCATCCATATTTCTGGCTCCAAAATATGCAAACAGATATGTAAAAAGAAATTCTTAGTCAAGGACTAGTCCCCATCCCTTTTATGTAAAGCCGTTTGCAATGATCGTGATATAAACTTGGTTCAGTAAAGTGTCACATCTTCATTGTATTAGATATACAAATATATTGGATAAACCCATTTCGTTTCTTCTTCTATAGGCAATTTCAATCAAAATCTTCAGAGCCGCCATTCTCGTTCCTCTAGCTCTTTCTGGGGCAACAACAAAGCAGCTTCAATTTCCTGCCGTACTGCCTCCGTAACTTCACAATTGCTATTGAGGCAATCGAGCAGCAATTGGTTCGCATCGTAATAGCGTTGTAACACCTGCTGTTGCTCCGGGCTGAAGTGCCAGTTCTGTTGAAGGTTGTGGTGCTCGGCGATCGCCCCTTTCAGTTGCTCTGTCCACGCCAGATGATTGGCTTGCCACCAATTCTCAAACTGGGTTTTATCCTGGGCTGGGTCAGGCAGTTGGTCTTTCAAGTGTTGTAAGGTTTGCTGTAACCCAATATCCAGGACAACCACCAGCGCATTACTCAGTGCATCAGCACAGGCATGGGCATGGGCAAAATCGGGACTGGAACCCATTGCACATTCCAGCACCAGATCATCCAGGGCGACATCCAGAAACATCCCCTGATCCAGAGTGCAGGCGAGGGCAAAGTGGGGGGCAAGGTGCGGCGATTGAGTGAGGGACAGGTAAACCGCACGAGTGGCAGCAGGGGGAACAGGTGGAAGTAAGGACTTTTGGCTAGCCCAGGTTAAAAACTCCTGGAGATAAGGATCTTGGGCAACGATCGCGTCAATGTGCTGTTTCATCAACTGCACTAAAGAATCGGCACTACGCAACATTGCGGCGGTAAGCAAAAAGATTTCGCGCCATCGGGGTTCCGTAATGTGGCTGACTAAGTGTTCCAATGCCTGCTCTAACGCTTGTAAGTTATGACTAGCAACAATTTTACGCGCCATGAAATATTCTTGAAATGCCAAATAGGAGAACGAGAAAATCCCCCGGACGCGCTCTGCTAGCAAACCGTGTTGCAGTTCGATCGCCTTAAGTATTCCTTCACTGTCAAGCTGTAGTTCTTCAGGTTCAGTGGGCGCATTGGGCAAGTCCTGAACGTAATCGCTAATGTACTGTTCAATCTCTTGCTGCTCAAAAAAGTGATGCCCTTGTTCAAACGTTGCTGCGGCAATTTGGCTCATCAGCCTCAGCTTTTGGGGCAGTAAAAACCCACGGTAGACCTCATCTCGTTGAATGCCTCTGGACTCGTCCCATTTGCCCAGAAGCAGATCTAAACATTGCTTATAAAACTGAGCGTTTTTTGTTGGAAATTTTTCTTGTCGATGAAACACCCAGCAGGCTAAATGCAAAAACAAAGGATTCACAACCAGGCGGCGCAGGTGCAGGTTCTCAGGCAGGTCTAATTTCTGAATAAACTGAACCGCAAGTTCTTCCTCAATGGGAGCACGAGTCAGTATAGCGAACCACTTCTGAGCAAACGCAGCAATTTGGTCTTGGGTAAACGGAGCAATTTCCACATCTGTAAACCGCTGAATCGTAAACGGCTTAGCTGCCGTTCGACAGGTCACCACAAACAAATTCTTTTGATAATTCTCGGAGAAGCGACGAATTTCATTGATCACCGCCTTGCTCTCTGGCTGAAGCACTTCATCCAGTCCATCGAGCAACAACAACACGCTACCCTGACGGAGCAAGGTTTCCAGCACCGATTGATCGGCAATACCAGAGGTCAGAAACTCTGCTTGAATATAGTGCAATAAGCTGCACTCGCCAGCCGCTTTGAACTCGTCAGCAAAATCCCTCAAAGTGATAAAGATTGGCACTCGATCGGCAGCAAAGTTGCCCTGATTGCACTGAATCGCCAGATGTTGCAAAAAGGTAGTTTTTCCGGCTCCGGGCTTGCCCAACACCCGCAGTTTGGAATAGGTTTCAATGGCATGGATGCCCGTAATTTGCTTTAAAGAAACCGCACCTAAACCCACACGATCGAACGCTGTGGAGGACAAATCTTGCAGGTTAGAGACTTCTAACCACTGCTGGCTAGGAATTTCTTCCAGAATATTGACATCAATGTAAATATCGTTGATGCTGACGGGACGGTTGATATCGAGCAGTTGCAACGTACCGCACTGGTTTTGAATTTTATCCTGCCGTTGCGATCGAACCTGTTGCACCAAATCCTTGATTTGAACATTCTCAGCCTGTTCTCCCAATTCAACAAACTCGGCTGGCGGATTTTCGGCAATCTCTCGCCAATCTAGCTCCAGAACAGTACACAGTTCAATAAACGTATGACGTTCAATCGGACGACCCGTAAAAAATCTCCAAACCGGCTGACGGGTTTTTAAATTCACTTCGCCCGCCAAGTTTTCCTGCGTCCAACCCTTGCGATTGAACGATCGTCTGGCTTGTTGAATCCCACTTGGGGAAGCATGGAGCGATCGTTTTGCCATGAGAAAAGAGATGCCCCAAGGTTTTTGCTAAGGAATAAGATTTAAACTTTTATTGCTAATCCTGATCTTATACCTTATTTTCATAAAACTATCTCTTGTGACGAGGTCGTTCTACACAATGGAGTCAGTAGCCTGAGAACTACAACGTTTTCGTTGAATCTGAATCAATTTGTATAAGTTGATTCATGAAAATCGATTTATTCGATGATTTAGATCTAACTTTTCTCATACATTCGATTGTTACCCGCCTAGCTAATCAATACAGGTATAATTAAGAGGCAGGTTTATTCATGCATCAGATCCTCTTCAGCGATCGATCAATCAATCTATATCTGTGCTGGATCAAGAGTAACTAAAGCAACGCTGAATTCTAAACTATTTTCATTCTTAAAACCAAGAAGTCAGATCTTTTGATCTGAGGAGAACATTATGGGTGAGAAAATTGACAACTTTGTGAATACGCTTCGAGAGAACTTAAATGCGATCGACGATCGACTGCAATCCGTCAAATCTACGATCGATTCTACCTCTAAGGAAACGCAAGCAACCGTGCAGTCCAAGCTTGATGAGGTTAAGACAAAACTGAATGACAGAAAACATGAATTTGAACAATACAAAGCCAAGCTAGCCGTTCAAGCAGAAGAATTAAAAGTGAAGGCAGAGTCGAATGTTCAAGAAATGAAAATGAGTTGGAAAATCAATGAACTTAACCGTCGAGCCAATACTGCTGAAGAATATGCGACCACAGCGATTGCGGTAGCAGTGGCTGCCATTGATGAGGCGGAAGAGGCAATGTTGATAGCGATCGCGGCAAAACTAGACGCGGGCGAGGAGAATGGCGGATCTAGTTCTTCCTCACTCGATCACAAATAGCTCAGATCAGAATCAGGGTCAAGAGTAGAGGATGAAACAGATGTATACCGATAAAGAAGCATTGAGTTTAATACAAAATCTGAGTCCAGGTGAGTCTGTGCAATGGTGGGAAGCACCAGCCCTCTTAGACCATCATCTTGAAGGGACTCCGGGCAGCCATAGTTTATCCTTGACCCTAGATAGCATCAGGGCTGAAAAGGGATTCAGGTTTCTAATCTTGAGCTACAAAAACAAGCCTTCGGTCATTCTAAAAGCTGAAGATTGGAAGGCATTATTTATGCAGTTAGAAATGTTGGCAAGGTTCCACGTTGCACTGGGTACAGAATATACCTTACCGCTCTCCCAGGTGTTACAGTCTGTTCACCATCTCCCGTTTGAAGGAACCTATTGGACAATCCTACCGTTAGAGGTGTGGACGAACCTATTCCGAAAGCTAGAAGCGTGTTATCACCCGGCTGAATGGAAAGCCCTGACTGATGGACTGAAATGGTTACAAGAAAAATAATGGAGTATTTCTATGAGTAAAACACCCTACGAACAAGATTCCGCCGTTCGCTCACGCCAGTCCGTGCGTGTGAATGATTCTGTGAAGTATCGCGGACACAACAAACAGTCGATCGCTCGATTTCACAATGACATTTTACGAGTCGTTGTGGTGATGCCTGGAGAAGTTGAAGTTGTCCACGGAACCGATCGGCATTGGTTAGGTCGCGGTGAGATTGAAGTGCTGTAATACACAATTTGATCAGCTTTCTACAAAGAATAGGCGGTTAATTCAGTTTATCCGCCGTATCACTGTTTCAAGCAAATTAAAAAAACCCTACGAGAGTAGGGCTATTCAACGCAGTTTGTAAACCAGATCCCATCCAAAACGCTCCATTTTTTGCATACGTCTGGTTTTTAAGGTTGTTCAAGCGTTGCTTACTTCAGCATCAGGGATCAGTAACGCCGAGATGAACCATTTCTATCCCGATTTCCCCCAGAAGAACCTCTGTCCTCACGGGGTTTCGCTTTATTGACCTTCAAGTCTCGCCCCATCCACTCTGCCCCGTCTAGCCCTTCGATCGCAGCTGCTTCTTCAGCTTCTGTACCCATTTCGATAAATGCAAATCCTCGCTGACGACCTGTTTCGCGATCGGTGGGTAGCATAACCCGACTCACCGTCCCATACTCAGCAAAGATCTGAGTCAAATTTTCTTGCGTAGCATCGTAGGATAAATTGCCAACGTAAAGCGACATAAAAGCTCTCCAGAATCAGAGGGTGTAGAAAGTTAGATTCGGAGAAAAGTCTGTAAAACAAATTACAACCGAAAATAATTCTTTGCTTACCCAAACGCTAACACAAAAAATCGAATAACTTGCAAACTTAACAAATTACTGGCTCAAATTTTAATAAGCTAGAGAACATAAATGTCTTTAGAAGATAGAGCAAAAGCAACAGGCAAAAATATTGAAGGCAAAGTTTAAGAAGCAAAAGGCGATGTGACTGGTGACCAAAAGGATAAGGTAGAGGGCAAAGCCAAGCAAGGTGAAGCTGCTGCTCGCCACGGTGTAGAAGATGTTAAAGACGAAGTCAAGAAGGCGATCGACTAACGCATTATTCTCAATCCTTGTTCATCAACCGAGAATGACTGCATAAATGCATGAATAACGTTGAGGTCGCTTGGACTTTAACTAAGCTGCTGAACCAATAGAAGGTTCTCTATCATTAGATGAAGTGATTGAAAAATGTAGTGAAAGCCCTTGGATTAATTTACGGGGGCTTTTCTAGGCTCATTTACCTCGAAATTTTAATGTTCAGCAAGCCTATACTAATGTTTAACAACCTATTAAATACAATAAGGTGAATGATGAGTGACCGAGATCAACAAAAAGGATACTTGGCATCGATCGCCCAATCCTTTGATGTAGGCGATTTTGACTATATGTCCCCTGAAGAATTGCGCGCACTCGATACCTTAATTGCGAATGCCTGGAAAACATTCAAAGAGGGCGAAGATGTAAATGGTGCAATTAATGAGATTGAAACGGCTTTAGGACGCAAATCAACTGGCGATGTCACCTACTCGCCATGAGTAGTAGACGCTTACCCGAACTAGGAAATGCCTCCAGATTGGCGATCGTCTCTTCAACGAGCAAAACCAACCTAAATGTGAAGTGTCCATTAAAGAGCTATTTGTCGAATTTAAAGACTCAGTGACAATTTAAAACACTCACCTAGAGTGCCCACATAGTAAGAGTTTTAGGTTTTCCTGATGGGTTTTTATTCTTTTTATAGGCTTGAATAGTTATTTGCCTTTTTTCCTGGAACCCTTAAAAACGGTTTAAACTGATAATTGCCTTTTTTCGGTTATCCTCCGAAGGTTATCAGTTTAGCTTATGGAAGATCTCAAACCCATATCTGCTGCTCAGTTGTCCACCGATTCCAGTGGAGTAACAGCCTTTGTGGATGAAGATCAGCAGCCTGCTTATAAAATTCTGATCGAGCTTGTCGAGGATCTGGATAAGCGAAGAGAGGTAATGCGGAAGATCGAGGCGATCGAAGATATTACTCAAGCCTCTGACGATCTCAAGCGGGAGAAGATTCAGCTATGGGCAGATCGACTGGAGAAGAACCCTAGAACGATCACGCGATGGCTGGAGAAAGTTGAGAAAGAAGGATTGGCTTCGATCGCTAGAGCTACCCGCTCCGATGCAGGACAAATCAAGGGTAATAAACGATGGAAGCACTCTGTTCAGTATTGGACTGAGTTTATTCTCAAGACCTATAACGATGGCATCAAAGCTAAGTTGGGTATAACCCCCAACCTTGTGAACAATCAGGTCAAGAGCCATGCTGAATTAGAACTAAGGTTAAAACAGGGCGAGTACCCTTCACATCCGTTTGTGTACAAAATTCTAGAACCCCTCATCGAGATAAAAGCAGCGAAAGGTGCGTAATCCAGGGCAGGGACCTGGAATCATTGTCAAAGTTACAAGCGGGAAGAAAGGTGGCAAATCGGCTGAGGAGGATATTGAGGTCATCCGCAGCAATCAGGTTTGGCAAATTGATCACACTCGGTTGGATAACTTACTTGCTGATGAGAAGGGCGATCTTGCTTGCTCTGTCTGGATTACTGCGGTGATTGATACATGGTCAGGCTGCGTGATGGGGTATCACCTCAGCTTTGGCTCTGCGGGATCTCACGAGGTTGCTCTGGCGCTACGCCACGCTATTTTACCGAAGCATTATGACCCTGAGTTTCAACTTAAGGAAGAGTGGGAGGTATGTGGTCTTCCTGAGTACATTGTCACCGATCGCGCCAAAGAGTTTAAGTCAGCACACCTGAAGCACATTGCATCAAATTTAGGTATCAAGTTGCGACTTCGTCTCTATACAGAACAAGGTGGAATCGTAGAGCGGTTATTTTTGGAGCTGAAAACCGAATTTGCTGCATTGATACTTGGCTTTAAAGGGGGGAGCCTGAAAGAGCGACCAGAAAATGCTGAGAAGTATGCCTGTGTTGTATTTGAGGACTATGACCGTAAGTTAGTACAGCATTTCGTAGACCACCACAACAAACATCTCTATCCGAGGGCTGAAAATCAAACGCGCTTAATGAGATGGAAAGCAGGTCTATTAGGTGGTCAGCCTAAAAGGCCTGCAAGTGAGCGAGAACTTGACCTGTGTTTAATGAAAACGACAACGCGCAATGTTGAAGAGCGGGGATGCATTAATTTTGAGAAGTTGGTCTATACAGCGAGTTTAAGTCGGGAAGAGGATGGGCATTGGCGCTATGACAAGAGGGCGAACTTCCTTAAAGACTATGAAGGCAAGGAAGTTTTAATTCGATACAACCCAACAAACATTGTTTATGTTCTCGTCTACACGGTTGAGGAGAATGGTCAGCCATCTGAATTCTTAGGCACAATTAGGGCTAGAGATTTAGAGGAGGAGCGTTTATCTCTGAAAGAATGGAAGGATCGCAAGGCTCAGATTCGTAGGGAGGGTAAGGGGATTGATCAGTCGTCTATCTTAGCTCAACAACGGAATTTATATGTGTCTTCAGTTGAAACAGCTAAAACATTAAAGGGACGGCGCAAGAAGGAGAATAACCGAATCACGAAAAGGTCTGAACATTCGGATAGAGTAGTGCAATTATTTCCTCCCAATATTTCTTCCGCCGATACGCTCCCAGATGCTATACCGGATGGCGAGGCTGCCCCTTCAACCGAAGCACCCTCAGAGGATTTGCAATCCACACCGAAACCACCTAAAATTCAGGCTAAACCTGCTTTGTATGTTGTTTCCGATTGGGATGAGTTTGTAGAGGACAGGTGGTGAGATAACCCAAAATGAGCCAGTCAAACTTAGCAGTTCAGCCACCCGAGGAGCAACCTCAAGTTTCCCAAGCATCATCTGGAGCGTCACAGCCTAACCAAGCTCCTTCCAATCCTGCGCGAAAGGTTGGGGCGCAAAAGACCCGATCGCCCGAACAACAAGCAGAAATTGAGCGGATTGGTAGGATTAATCCGTATGTGGGGGTGCAGCGAGATGAGGATTTGTTCACTTGCTTCAATCATTGGAGCGACTTGAAAATTTGTGCTCGTGTCCTCACGATCGATCGCTTGGGTTTGTCGAAAGCGATCGACCACTACACCAGACAAACGAGCAAGCGTCGAGGGGACTTGTTGCAAGTGCCTGCCCCAGTTGCTGCTATTGAAATGGAGCAACATGGTAGTGCGACAAATTTGTTTCTCTTAATTCTGGAATTTCTCTGTAACCCCCTGGACTGTGGCTCTTTACGCGATTTACGATCGCGAACTTGGGGGACGCTCAAGGTTTACGGAGTCAAACTTTTGATTGTTAATTACGCGGAATTGTTATCGTTTGCTGCACTGAATGAGCTGGTGCGGACTTCTGAGAAACTGGGGATTTCTATTGTTCTGGCAGGTTCGCCTTATCTCAACGATTTGCTTGATCCTAACGGCAATCGCAAGAAGAGATACGTCAATGTGTACAACACGTTTCGCAAGTATCATCAGTTCAATCTGCTTTCTGTGTCGGACACGGCAACTATTATTCAAGAGTGGGAGAGAGTAGGATTACGTTGGGCAAACCCACTGAATTTAACCACCGATAGTGCGATCGTCAAACTCTTACACGAGCGGTCACAAGGGCAGCTTCGCCCTCTTTACGAAAACCTGCGAGAAATTGCAGTTTGGAAATTAGAACATCCTGGGGCGCAAATCAACCCACAAAATATTGACATTGCCCTGGGGAATCAATATCAGCCTATCTCTAAGCTTAGACAGTTCTAATGGGCTTGAGTAGGCTGGCTGAGTCGGTTTAGTCGTCTTCCTCATCTGGCAGAAGCGATGGAGAATCAGGAATCACAGCGTTCAATCCTTTATCTGCAACCCTACGACGATGAGAGTATCAGTCACTATCTTGGGCGTTGGTTTCATCAGGAAGTAGTGAATAGTGATTCATACAGCCTGGGAAGAAAATTGAGGCTGGGGAAGACGCTATGGAGATGGGAAAATTTCTACTTCAACCCACCTCCAACTCGTGAAGAATTGCAGAAAATTGATGAGTTGATGAGCTTGGGAATAGAAAGACTACTTCTGATGTTTCCATCTCAACACGAGCCAATTAAGCCTAAACCCATTCGGATCTGTGCAGCTTGCTACGTTGAAGCACCTTACCATCACATGAGTTGGCAATACCAATCTACGGAGGGGTGTGAACGCCATCGGCTTCGCCTGCTTTCCAGATGCCCAGATCCCAAATGCAGCAGACCTTTTCCCATTCCTTCTGCCTGGGCAACACCGGGAAGGTGTAAATGTGGAATGCCGTACACAACAATGGCACGGAAACAAAAGCCCTATTGAACTTCTCACATTGCGGCACAATACTCAATGGGTCACAGGTCAATAGAAATTTCTATGTGAAGTTTCCGAAATTGGAAATGGGTCAATGTAGGCTAAAGGAGAATTGCGCTTACATTCAGTCAATAACGCCAATGACTCACCCTCCTTCCCAATCGATCGGTCTTGCTGAACTGATTCAGCAGGTCAAGAAAGAATTGCTCTCTACAGTGCCCGGTCAGAGTTCTGATGCCCCAATTTTGTTTGTGGAGTCTGTAGAGTTAGAGCTACAGGTGACGGTGAGCCGAGAAGGCAGCGGCGGGGTGAAAATTGATGTGCTTGCAGTCGGGGGTGGAGAGTTAGGGGGCACGCTCAAACGGGAAAATGTCCACACGGTCAAAGTTAGCCTATCTCCTCTGTTTGATAAGGAGCGTCTCATGGAGTTTTACCAGACCCTCCATTCTGACAAAGTGCCTACCACTGTGAAGCAAAGCCTAGAGGCACTGCTGAAGGGTGAAGAAGGAAATCTGTCTAATCAGTTTTAACTGCGATCGATTGAGGGGACAGCATGGAGCTATTGGAGTTGACGCTTTCTCCAGTGAATGACCAACGCTTCTTGGCGAATGCCTCCCGTGTCCCGGATGGGGTTGGGGATGCCACGACAGAATGTGATTTGCCCTTCTGGGTAGGGAAGCAGGACTGGAGAAGAACGATCATCAAAATCCTGGAGAGTAGCCAGGGATTTCGTTCTGAGAATTTTCCAGAAATGGAGGAGCAAGATTGGCTGGAGCAGGAGGGTCTGCTGCTTCCATCTCGACAGCATTTTGATTCAGCTTATCTACGGCGGATTGGGCAAGCTCTCTATCAATCCCTCTTTCCACCCGATAGTCCCCTCAAGCAAGTTTTACAGCATTCTCTCCGTCTTACTGAGCAACATAACACTGACCTCCATTTGCGATTGAAATTTGCAGCGGATTCTGGGAAACGATCGCGTCTGGCAGATTATCCCTGGGAGTTGCTGCACGATGGGCAACGGTTCCTGCTTCACCATCGAGTTAGGCTCTCTCGCTATATTGCCCATGAAGCTTCGCCACCCAAACTATCTGCTCAAGAGCAAATTCGGGTCTTGTTAATTTCTGCCAGACCCCAAGGGCTAGCTCAATTGACGCAGGCGGAACAGCAGGCGATTCAAGTTGGGTTAGAACGGGCGCAGGATGCTGGGTTGGTACAACTGCAAATCCTGCCGACTCCTGCCCGTAGAACCCTAAATCGTTATTTGACGGACTGTACATCTGAGCAATTGCCTCAGGTGTTGCACTTTGATGGGCATGGGGTGTTTGGCAGACGCTGTGGGAATCCAGGGTGTTTGACAATGCATTCAGGGATTAAGGTGGAGTCCTGTCGTGTCTGTGGGCAACGATTACCAGAGCCGCAGGGGTATCTGGCATTTGAAACCGAGGAGGGCAAGCCAGATTGGCAAAGTGCCACCCAAGTTGCTGCTCTCTTGCAGCCTTACCCGATCGCCCTGGTAGTGCTGAGTGCTTGTCAGTCGGGGATGGCGGTTGCAGGGGATTCAGTCTTCAATGGTATGGCACAGAACTTGATTGACCAGCGAATTCCGGCAGTGGTGGCGATGCAGTATTCTGTGCGGGCAGATGCAGCTTGTGATTTTGCCGAACAGTTTTACCGAGTGCTGGGGAAGAAGGAGGCGTTGCTGAAAGCGTTGAACCAAGGCATCCGGGAGATGGATGTGGAGGGAAATCAATGGTATCGCCCGGTGATTTACTTGCGTTGGCAGGATAATGAGGGAGGAAATCTGTTTGAGAGTAGATTGCCTCAGGAATCCTTGAGTAATCCCAATACTCAACCACAGCCTGACACCGAACCTCTCTCTCCTGAACCGCCTAAGTTGAGTCGGTTGCAACAACTAGAGTTAGTACGATTTCAGGATGACCTGGCTCGATGTGAGCGGGACTATAAGACAGTTGCCGACCAGTTGAAGCTGGAAGGGGATGGTGTACGGCAAAACCAACTCAAGGATCAGTTGAAAGTGTTGGGGCAGCAAATTGAGCAAATTGAACAGGAGATCCAAATCCGCGAAAGAGATATCCAACAAAGCAGTGCCCGGTTGCGTTTAGAGGAGCTGAAACGGATTTTGGATATCCACCTCAATCTATTCCCAGAGGTACTACGGGCTTGCCAGCAGCTATTTGCTATCCGCAAGTATTCACCCGGTCAGACTCTCCAGAATGCCCAAGAACTGATCGCAGAATTACTAAGGATTCCGCCAGGTCGATCGCAACCGTACGATGCCATTGAGCAGTTTGTGGCTTGCTTAGTCTCCAGTTCTCAAAATACGGCTCTTCTCACCGCGCTTCAGGGATGGGTCGAGCAATATGTTCAAGAAGGCTGGCAAGAACTCCTGGAGCGGGTCGAAGACTATCAAAAACAGACGGCTCAGGAGGCTCAACCTGTTGTTTTAGTAGCCATTAGCCGAAGTGATGAAGCTTCAACCCAGGAGCAGGAGGGCAATCGCTATCAGGTCAAGGCTTGGCGGATTCAGGATAGGGATCAGTACAAGCAACATCGGCAGGGCTATAGCCCGATCGAGATTCCAGGTTCGACTGGAGAAGAAACCTACACACTGGATGAACTAATTACAACCACACCTGCTCTCCTGATTCGCTTCCTTAGTGAAGGCAGTAATGAGTTTACCAACGATCCAGAAATCCACATTTTTCTACCCTTAGAGTTGATGAATCAGGATGTGGATTGCTGGTTGCTCAACGACGGTTACGGCATGCCAAAGCTCCTGGGGCACGAGTACAAGGTGGTATTACGCTGTGCTGAACGGTTGAGCCGCAGCTATCGACAGCGACCTCGATGGATAAAAAAATGGCAACAACACGAATCCTTCCTTGAGAAAACAGCCTTTGAGTTTTTCACAGCAGGCGATGATAGCGATCTAGATGAACTGTCCTACACCCTGGATGAAATAGAAGAAACGATCGTTGGGTTAAAAGTGATGCGAGCACCCTGCCAAGTTGAACCAGATGGACTGTTTGGCGTTTTGCTCCAATCTGGGCTACCCCTGGCAGTCTGGGGACGGTGTGATTTACGGGAACCGACCAACGAAGCTGAATTAGATCGGATACTACAAGCTTGCTGTTTGGAACAGCTACCCAGTACGGTAAAACAAGAACGTCGCCAATCTCGAAAAGTCAAAGACAAAGATTGTCATATTGGACATCACCTTTCGTTATTGTGGGATGACCCCCACCTCGTTCCCCCCAAATTTGCTTAACCTGCCCCTATGAGCGACCCAAACCAAGACTGGAAGATTTTTCGCGGTGATCATCGAGACCCTCACGATGGCATCGATCGCCTACCGAAGGCACCCAGTTGGCGACCATTTGGGACAGATATTAGCCCCGGTGTGAGTCGGCGAAAGCGACGGGGAGAAACGTTTCAGGTACGTCCTGAAGAAGTGGAGATGGTGAATGCAGCCCTGTACTTGCGCCGACCGCTACTGATTACGGGCAAACCGGGGACAGGTAAATCCTCTTTAGCCTATGCAGTGGCGCGAGAGCTTAATCTGGGTGAAGTGCTCTACTGGCCCATTACAACCCGAACCACCCTCAAGGATGGGCTTTACAGCTACGATGCCATCGGACGATTGCAGGAAGTCAAGCAATCGGAGGCAAAGGGTGAACAGGTGGATGACCCTCAGAAAATAGCCAACTACATTACCCTGGGACCCCTCGGTACAGCCCTGCTGCCCTCCAGTCGCCCCCGGATTCTCATCATCGACGAGATCGACAAAAGCGATATCGATTTGCCCAATGATCTGCTGACGATTTTTGAAGAAGGACGATTTGAAATTCCCGAACTTGCCCGCCTTGAGCCGGATGAAACCGAATCAGAAAAGCAGATTACAGTACGGGTTCGCACGGCATATACGGATGACGAAGAAATCACGAAAGCCGATAGAAAAGTGGTGATCCAGGGTGGGCGGATTACCTGTCAGGAGTTTCCCTTGGTGCTGTTGACCAGCAATGGTGAACGAGACTTTCCCCCGGCATTCCTGCGACGTTGCCTGCGACTGACGATGCGAGAACCCGATCGCTCAGAATTGGAACGCATTATCCAGGCTCATTTGACAGATTGTGATGTAGCGGCAGAGGAAATTAGTCAGCTAATTGGCACATTCTTGGAGCGGCGCGATAAGAAGAAACAACAGTTGGCGACCGATCAACTGCTGAATGCCATTTTTATGGTGACTCGTGAGCGGAATTTTGTAGGCAATGAGAAGAAGAATTTACAGGAGCGGCTGATAGCTGCATTGGATAGCTCTATGGAAGAACCACGGCGAAAATGATCAACCGCCTGATCACAGTTTTACAGCAAGCGGGCTTAATTCTCAGTGATGAGGAGCTTGCTTCGTTCAGTGATGCGGAGTCGCTTCTCAGCGAGGAAGACCTTGCTGATGCTATCTGGTTAGCACTCCAGATGGGCACAGAAGATGATCCAGCCGTAGATGAAGAGGAGCAAGAAGCCCAACTCGATCGCCTATCATCAACCGTCACCGTGGAAACTATTGAGGCAGATCCTATCCTCGACCCTGTGCTTCCGAATATCCCTGCCTATCTCCCTGAACCGAACAAGGTAGAAACGACCAGTTCACCAACGGTTGAATTACCAGAACAGGGATTGCCGATTCAAGTCAGGGCAGCCCCCTCCCTACAAGATGCTCGATCGATCGCCCGTTCCTTGCGTCCATTGCGGCGTAAAGCCCCCTCCCGCACTCAATCTGTGTTAGATGAAATAGCAACTGTTAACCGTATTGCGGCACAAGATGTCTGGATGCCTGTGCTAAAACCGGCTCCCGAACGTTGGCTGGATCTGGAACTGGTGATTGAATCATCACAGTTCAGCTTTATCTGGCAGTCTACTCTGGATGAATTTCAGCAGATTTTGGAGCGGCAGGGGGCATTTCGGGATGTTCGCACCTGGTGCGTGCAGGGGGTGGAGGAAGGACAATTACATCTGGTTCCTAAACAGCAAACCTTCACCCAACAAACTCAGTTTCGTAGCCCCAAGGAACTAATTGATGCCTCTGGTCGGCGGTTGGTGCTATATGTGAGCGATTGTCGATCGCCCGTGTGGCGACAGGGAAAGATCCATGATTGGCTAAAACTGTGGAGCCAGCATCAACCGACAGCGATCGTGCAGCTTTTACCCGAACGTCTGTGGGAACAAAGTGAATTGGATGTTGGGGTAGGAACTCAGGTTAGTTCTCTGATACCGGGTGTTCCCAACCGTAAGCTAATGGTTAAGGATGGGAAAGTTCATCTGAATACTGACTCAGATTCATCCCTTATTCTCCCGATCGTGACCCTAACTGCCCGTTCTTTGAGACAACTAGCATTGGTTGTCGCAGCCATTGGCAACCAGCGTGCTCCTGCCCGGTGGTTCGATCTAGACTGGGTGACAGATCCAGACCGAGACCCTGCACCTTCTGTCATCCAGCCTCAGACGGCAGAGGAGCGGGTTGATCTATTTTTGGCAACTGCCTCCCCTACGGCTCAACGGTTAGCTCGGCTGATAGCAGCGGTGCCCGTCAGTTTGCCGGTAATCCATCTGCTTCAGGAACGGCTACTTCAAGACTCTAACCCTGTTCATGTTGCCGAAGTTTATTCCAGTAGTTTGTTGCAGCCAGCCAAATCTTCCACAGCGGAATCTGTACAGTACGACTTTTATCCAGGGGTGCGGCAACTGTTGAATGAGTCCACATCTCAGGACGAGACAATCGATGTGTTGCAGGAATTATCTCAGGAAATTGCAGTCACTCTGGGATTACCTCCAATCCGCAGCTTTCTGGCGTTACTGTCGCCTCAGTCGGATTGGACTCCAGAAATGAGAGAGGCAATTTTACCCTTTGCTCAGGTAGCAACTGAGGTGTTACATAACCTGGGAGGGGAATTTGCAGATTTGGCGCAGAGGGTTGAGCGAGAGGCGGCTGGTTACACAGACTGGATAGAACCCCTGGAAACGGAAGGAGATTCAGGATTTCCTGAGTTGAATGTCCTTGAATTCACAACTGCTCAACTGGCAGATCCTGCTGATGCCCCGCAATTTCCTCCTTTGCAGGTGCAAGAGGTTGAAGTTGTCACCATTGTTTTTGAGGCTGAATCTGAGGAGATTGAACCTGAAGGTCTAGAACGATTTGAGTTTGAGGTGGCGACCATTGAGCGTAGAACCGATACTCAGCAATCTGGCTTCCTGCAAAACATTCGTAATTTGTTTTCAAGCTCAGAACAGCGCAGTGAGTGGGTAATTCGCAAGCAACGGAGACAGGCTTATCAGTGGGTTGAGACATTAGGTGATCCAGTGCAGCAACGGGCACAAGCTACTCAGCAAAATGTCGAGCGATCGAACACTTGGGGAGAAATGGTGGCTCCGTTTGAGGCGGTTGCTATTTCAGCAGGTACTTTACTTGAGATGGTTGCTATTCCAGCGGGTCGCTTCACAATGGGTTCCCCCGAGGATGAGGTCGATCGCTTCTCTTCAGAAAGCCCGCAACATGAAGTTAGTGTCCCCGCTTTTTTTATGGGCAAATATCCCATCACACAAGCCCAGTGGCAATTTGTAGCTGAGTTGCCGCAAGTCAACCGAGAACTTAATCCAGATCCATCCAACTTCAAAGGAGACAACCGACCTGTAGAGAATGTGTCCTGGTACGATGCAGTGGAATTTTGCGATCGGCTCTCTGCTCATACTGGTCGTTCCTACCGTTTACCGACTGAAGCTGAATGGGAATACGCTTGTCGGGCATCGACTATTTTTAGAACTGGTGCTTCGAGGGCAGGAGATGTTGTAGGTGATGGAGTGAATACTCCTTTCCATTTTGGAGAAACTATTACTACTGACCTGTCGAATTATAACGGTACCTACACCTATAACAATGGTCCTAAGGGTGAATATCGGCAGAGAACAACAGATGTTGGTAGTTTCCCGGCTAATGCCTTTGGATTGTGTGATATGCATGGCAATGTGTGGGAGTGGTGTGAAGATCATTGGCATGAAAATTATGAGGGGGCACCGTCCAATGGAAGTGCTTGGGTAAACGAGGATCAGGGCGCAAACCGTATAGTACGCGGCGGCTCCTGGGACTATGATCCGAGGAATTGCCGGTCTGCTTCTCGCTCCTATGACACGCCCGACAACCGTGGCGACTACTTCGGTTTTCGCGTGGTTTGTTCTACTCCAACGACTCTGTGACTCTTTTCACACTTACTTTTTAGCTCTCTGCCCTGTTTTCTCTACACTTTTTTGTACGGAGCGCGTTGGCAAAGCCTCTCCGTTAGGAGAATCTAAATTTTTAGCCTTACATCGATTCAAACCTATGGCGACTACCCAGGATCAGCAGCCTAAATTCACATTACAGCGTCGTCGTCAGTCTGTTCAGTTTTTTGTTGAACAGCTAACCGACGACATTGGCATCGAGATGATGCTGATTCCAGCAGGCACATTTATGATGGGTTCACCCGAAGATGAGATCGATCGCTCCTCCAGTGAAAGCCCACAACATGAAGTCAGTGTCCCTACCTTTTTCATGGGCAAATATCCGATCACTCAGGCACAGTGGTCGTTTGTAGCAGAGTTACCGCAAGTCAACCGAGAGCTAAAACCAAATCCTTCTAGATTTAAAGGAGACAAACGTCCTGTAGAGCTAGTGTCCTGGTATGAGGCGGTGGAATTTTGCGATCGGCTCTCTGCTCACACGGGACGAGAATATCGCCTACCGAGCGAAGCGGAATGGGAATACGCCTGCCGAGCCGGAACGACAACTCCCTTCCATTTTGGCGAAACAATCACAACTGATTTAGCCAATTACGATGGCACTGATGCTCCTAATGGAGAATGGTCAAGTGGTTCCTATGGACGCGGACCTAAAGGGGAATATCGCGAAGAAACGACCCTTGTAGGACATTTTGGGATTGCCAATGCCTTTGGACTATGTGATATGCACGGAAACGTAATGGAGTGGTGTTTAGATCATTGGCACGACAATTATGAAGAGGCACCGACTGATAGCAGTGCTTGGTTAACTGAGGATGAAAGTGCAGGACGAGTGCTACGCGGCGGTTCCTGGACATTCACTCCCAACAATTGTCGTTCTGCCTATCGCGGCATCAATCCGCCTGACAACCACGACTCCCGATTTGGTTTTCGAGTGATATGTCGATCTTGGACAAAGAATCAGCCAACAACAGATGATTTCATTACTGAAAAAGGTATTAATTACACCACACTCCGAGATTTATTATTAACAGACCAATGGAGGAAAGCAGATGAAGAAACCTGGAAAATTATTTTGCAAGTAACAGGACAGCAAGAAAGAGGGTATTTATACAGTAGTGACGTTGGCAGTATTCCTAGTGCTGATCTCTGCACGATCGACCGCCTATGGGTGAAATATAGTCAAGGTAAATTTGGTTTTAGTGTTCAGAAACAGATCTGGTATGAAGTTAGTCAGGATTGGGAAAGATTTACCGAACGAGTAGGATGGAGAGAAGCAAATGCTGGTTTCAAGAACTACGATGCATTGACTTTCAGCATAAATGCTCCTGCGGGACACTTTCCTTTCCAATTTGGAACTCCTGATTACTGTTGGACTTGGCGAGTGGGCAGGGGAAATACGATGGACTATCTGCTCTTAAGACAAGATCTGTAGGTTTGAGGAACCAAATGGCAGAACTGGTGATCCGTCGAGAGCGTAAGCAAGCCCGCTACTTCGTTGAGAAGCTGGGGGACACAGCCGGTTTGGACATGATTCTAGTCCCTGGTGGAACCTTCGTGATGGGTTCTCCCGATGACGAACCAGAACGCACTGATGTTGAAAGCCCACAGCACGAAGTAAATGTTCCCACCTTCTTCATGGGACGCTATCCGGTTACTCAAGCTCAATGGCGATTTGTAGCAGAGCTGCCCGAAGTCAACCGAGAACTAAATCTAGACCCTTCCCACTTCAAAGGAGACAAACGACCTGTAGAGCGGGTGACCTGGTACGATGCGGTGGAATTTTGCGATCGGCTCTCCGTCTACACCAAACGAGAATATCACTTACCCACTGAAGCCGAGTGGGAATATGCCTGTCGGGCTGGAATCACCACTCCATTTCATTTTGGGGAAACAATTTCTTCTGAGTTGGTAAACTATGCTGCTTCTGAAACCTATAACAATGGATCGAAGGGAGAGTATCGAAAAGAAACGACTCCTGTAGACCATTTCGGTATTGCTAATGCCTTTGGGTTATGCGACATGCACGGGAATGTGTGGGAGTGGTGTTTAGACCATTGGCATGACAATTATGAGGGTGCGCCGATCGATGGGAGTGCTTGGTTAACTGACAATGAGGATGCAAGTCGAGTAATACGCGGCGGTTCCTGGTACGACTTTCCCTGGGCTTGTCGGTCTGCCTATCGCTACTCCGGTTCGCCCGTCTCCCAGCACTACTTTATTGGTTTTCGCGTTGTATGTGTTGCTCCGAGGACTCTGTAACCCTTTACCCTCTTGCTCTTTAGCCCTTTTCACTCTTTTCTTTACGCTTTCTTCCGCGCAGAGCGCGTTGGCAAAGCCTCTCCACAGGAGAATCAAAATTTTTGGCACTCTACCAACTTCGATCTGTCCCAATTGCACGCACATCTGCCTCAGTAAAACAGCATTCTAAATCTGCATGCTTTTTCTCATCTGATAACGAGCTAAACAAAACCGCTCAATCTGCTCCCTCACCGTCTTCTTCCGGCGAATGAACTTATTGTTATTCTCAATCTAGTAGGGGTAGATTCCCCGCTGCTCTGCGGCGAAGAGGACAAACTGCAATCCGAAGCTTTAGGTTCGGCAGCAGATCCTATTTCATACCCCGTCCGCTTGCGGCGGGGTTCGTTGATTCCGCAACCCAAGCCAAATCTGCGTCGTTAAAGCGGTAGAAGATCGGAAAAAGTTTTTCTCTTTTTTACTTCACCAACCCAGCCAATCGCTCCAGCTTTTCTCGCCAATCCTCATCATGCCGCAGAACCACGATCGCATAATTGGCGTTATACCGCAGGTTATCTCGCTCCAGTCGATCGCGCTGCTGCTGGTCAGGATGATCATGGATAGAGCCATCGCAGAAGACGGCGACTTTAGCTGATTTGTAGAGGAAATCAGGTTTGGCATTGGCTTCCGGAATGAGTTCTTGGGCGGTGTCGGGTAGTTTCAAGCCATGCTGATACATCTCATCCAGAACCATCCGTTCAAATTCAGAGTTAGGGTCAGTCTGCGATCGTAATTGCTGATAATGGGCTTCCCGCGTTCCTCCTTGCATCTGGCGATCGATCCTGCTGGTTGTGAGTTGGTCTAACCAGCCATGAATCAAGTGACGATTCAGCAGGGGATGGTCAAACTGATTGCCATAGGACAGCAAGCATTCGTAGCAGGCTTGAGTACAGCTTTCCTTCTCTTCAACAAAGTGGCAAATATCCAGGGCAGCCTGGGCGATCGATTGGAAGGTATCTGGCTTTTCGAGCAACTGTGATAGCACTCCGGCTCCCCCTTCTGCGGCTTCCCAAAACAACAAGTGTTTACCCTGTCCCAATCGTTCTGAACAGAGTTCATTGTCTTCCAACTTATAAACCGCCTGAATCGCCCGTTCAAGGGCATACTGCAAGGTTGCCAAAAAAGCTTCTGTGTTCTCAGTTGGAACATTCACTGGCTCCATCACCAGAATATTGCAAGTATCTTTGACCAGCAAATGAACCTGACTGTGGTTCGTCGGTGCAGCGATCGTTGGTTCCTCACTGGTTTCGCCCCAGGTTCCGGTTTTGGTATCCAGCTTAAAACCAATTTCGTTATAGTTGCGCTTCAACCCTCGGTTGAGCCGCCAAACCTTTGCCGTGTCTCCGTAGGACAGTTTCAACAGCGTTGTCCCATCTGCGGCAGACACCGTCGCTACATCTTGCCGACCCGATTCATATCGGAAATGGGTCGTCAGGTTATAACCATACTTTAACCGTTCTTCTTCATCGCAGGTAATTCGTTCGCGGCGGCGGGTAATCATGGTGCCCATTTCTAAGACTCGATTGAGTCGTGGCAGATTTCTTTGATCGCTAGAGGTAATCCGCGCACCACAGTTTTCGCAGGTATCTCTCGTTGCACTATCACCTTCGTGAAAATATCCACATTGCGAGCATAATCCAACTCGTTGATATTCTCGTTCAATGCCCCCAGCCGGAATCCGAGTTTTGGCAATCTGAAACTTGTTCCCTTCGTAATAAACGATATTACCAGGTGCAAACTCGCGCAGTGCCACAATACGAGAACGGGAAATGAACTCCCCTTCATCCCCTGCGGGAACGTATGCCCGAACTGGCAATCGGGGGAAGTTATAGCCCGGCAGGAAGCCTTCCGAAGCAAAGTAGCGGTAGGGGTAAAACTCAAATTCACTTTGGCTCTTACCGGACGTGACCTGCCCAATTAGCAAGTCAATTTGTCTGCGGGCTTCTCGTTCCTGGTTATCGGCGTTCTGGCGTTCCTCCTGCGTAGCGATTCCCCTGGTGGCACGATCGATGATCTGACGAGCATGGTTGAGTTGAGCCACGGCATCGCTGTAAAGCTCTCGCCATCGTTCACAGGCGCGATCGAACTCAAGGGGAGCATCTTCAATGCGTTGCTGTAACCAATCCAGCGAGTACCAGGACATCCGGTTCAAGTCTGCCTGACAAAACGTATCAGCCAAAATAGACTGCGCTGCTTGCACACAGCGATTCAAGCGATCGGGTGGGAGATTGAGCTGGAGCTGCACACTTTCTTTGAGTGGGTAGCCTGCTTGCTCCAAGTCCAGCAATTGGCTCATGGAATCTCCCAGGTATAACCCGGTATGCGCTAACCAGATGGAGTAGATGTGAGACTTGATTAAATCCTGGTTGCCCAGTTCCAACTTCGGGGGCACCACGACCCCTGCCACCATTTGGCTTTGACGACGGAAGAAATACTGATCGTGCCCGCTGCCGACTGAGGCATAGGTAATGACAAGCGCACCTTGCCCACTGCGTCCTGCCCGCCCACTGCGTTGAGCATAATTAGCAGGACTGGGGGGTACGTTTCGCAAATGCACCACGTTGAGATCCGAAATGTCGATCCCCAGTTCCATAGTGGGTGAGCAAAACAGAGCCGCTAATTCTCCCTTACGAAACAGATCTTCCCGTTCCTGCCGTTTGATCGTTTTGACCTGTCCCGTATGCTCTCGTCCTTCCATGCTGTGGGTTTGCTGGGCACTCCGCTCATAAAAGTCCTGGAAGAACAAATTGACGGAGGTGGGGGTTTCTTCGGCTCCCTCAAGGCGGCGGGCAGTTAGGACATCAGGGGCGATCGTGTTTGTTTTTTGGGAACGCCACTGAAGGGAATCAATCCGTAATTGGACTTCAGTTCCGTCTTTAATCAGATAACCGCTGTCACACAGGACGTTGATAAGTGCGGTGATCAGCAGGGCATATTCTGATTCTGGAATAGATTCAACTAGCCAACTCCAGGCGCGAGGCGAGCGCAAAAACTGCCCAATCTTACTGCGGGAGGTGAGGCGGAGTTTGGAGCGGCTACGTTTACGCCCCGCCTGCTCACCGACGCTGGTGCTGGCCCATTTTGCTTCGTGCAGTCGCTCGTAGGCATCAAATGTCCAGGGATCTTTGAGTGCCTGATTCACTTCCTTCTTCAGTTGCTCAATCCGATCGGGTTGCAGCAATCGAGCATCAATGACCAGTTCTCGCCGCAACAGATCCAGCAGTGTTTTTGCAGCCACTAATCGTTCGGATGGTGTGGCACGTAGTAAGAGGGGATGGGGATATTTCTGCCAGGGTTCATTTGCCTGACACACCTCATCCAGGTCAATGTATTCGATCGCCAGCAGTCCACATTGCTCCAGGTTGGGCTGCACAATCCGCCAGCCCCGGCGCAGGTCTTCGTAGAGACGATACTCAATCAGGTTTTGAAAGGCTTCCTGATTCCGCCGCTTCCCGACTCCATATTCCGCAACTTGGCGGGCATAGTCGGTTTGCTCTAGCTGCATTTGCTGACATACCTCAACCGCCAGTTGAGCATGGGTGAGCGTATGATTCGCTTGCAACGCACTGTGGAGGGCAGACCGCAGAAAACTGGTTTGCACAAAGTCGTTGAAGTGCCCTGCCTGAAGCGAAGCATCCTGACGGTTATCGGTAAAGCTGAGGATTTTGGCAGCTTCCGATTGCTCACCTAACGCTGTTTTAAGACGACTGACGGTTGAGAGACAAAGCAGGGTAGTGGCGGTGCTGCGTCCTTCACTACTGAGGCGAGACAGTTTAACAAACTCATTTTTCCGCGCATCATGCACCACTCCACAGTTGAGGCAGGTCATGAGCGGTTTTGCTGTAAACCAACCGCTTGTCCCTTCTAATAGGGAACTGGTCACCTTGCCGTTCGGCAGGACTTGCAGCCGTTGGGGAATGAAGCGGACATACTCCTTCTTCGGGACTTGCCCCTCCCGCTTCGTTTGCTTGAACCAGCTATCCGGAAGCCGCTCTTCATCGCCTTCACTCCACAGGTTCGGCTCATGCAACGTCAGGTAGCCTTCACGGATATCAGTGTTATCCGGATCAATGTCGATCGCCGTTGGTAGCAGGGGTTGTACCGTCTGATTTTCGGCATCGTAACGGATCACGTAATAGTCCTGCCCACAGTTGCGGCAGAAAACGAGCGGATACAGCAATCGGTCTTCTGTGGTGGCGTACTGCCCTTCCAGGGTGAGCAACCGCTGCTTGTGGGGTTCAATCGTCGCATAAACACTGCCCCCTTGAGAGATGAACTGATGCAGCCGGAATGCCAATCCACCCGTTTTACTGCCCCAGAGGAACATTTGCTTGAGTACGCCCAGGCAGGTTTCCGTAGGCAGTTGGGTTTGTTCTGCCAGTTGTGCCGCCCCCGCTTCCAGGGTGATCGGTGTGCGACGAACCAGGAGTGGGGAATCGGGAATGGGG
>PVWD01000330.1 GCA_003003615.1 filamentous cyanobacterium CCP2
GTTTGCTGCTGTGCTTGGCAGTGTTTCGGGTTTTGTCGATCGATTTGCTGAACTAGAGTTTCATTCCAGTCAGTTTGTTGATTTTATTCCCAAGTGGGTGACGCTTTTCGTGCTGGCTAGTTTTGCTGTAGTTTCCTTGCAAAATGGGATTGCTGCTAGCTTTTCGGTCTTTATTCTGTCATTTGTTGTGGTTGGGGCGATGGCTTTCATTAGTTCAGCGGCTGTTGTTGCGGCTGGGGCGATCGCTATTGCTATCACGCTGGCCTCATTTGTTGCCGTTGCAACCACTATTCTAGTTACGCTGATGACAACCGCACTCCTGGCGATTCATCCTGCTGCTGCGATCGCCATTGCCATTTCCTTTGGTATTCCTTTCGTGGGAATTGCCTTTCCAAGTGCCGGTGAGTCATCCATTGGCTTAGCAATTATTGTGATTATGCTGAGTGCCAGCATTGCTTCACGGGCTTTACGGGGCGATCGGAAACACGCTCCCATTATGAACATTTCAAGTGTTTTGGCTTCCCGGTGGGCAACGTCCTTTCAGGGAGCAAACCTGACGAACGCAGACTTCACGCTTGCCGATCTTGGAAACACGAATTTCGATGATGCAAATCTCACCCATGTCCGGTGGAATGATGCAAATTTTCCCGCTCCAATGCCCACGCTTTTGGTGGAGCAGTAAGGACAGCCCTGTTGAACCTGAAACGTGTTTTTGGTCTTAATTCTCAATCTCTCATTCACTTAGCCCTCTTCCACCCAAGCAAAATCTGGAAGGGGGTTTTGCTAGTCCTGCATCCCAAACCTATCCGTCGATTGGACTGAATTACGGTTCCACCACCCGCATCAAACTATCCGTTGCCATAGTGGGCAATCAAGAGTCCTGGCTCTTTCTGGAAGGGCAGAATATCGAGTACATCGGTTTGAGCGCAGTATTCCAAATCAGCATAGCAGCCCAGCCTTAGTAACCGTTTTCCATGACTTGCAAACTGCAACAATTCCAGAAGGTGATTTTGCCACTGAGTATAGAGAGCCGCCGCCCCAATCACTTCATCATTTGCGGCTAGCTTATCTAAAGCATCGGCTTGATGGGGGAAATGGCTGATTAGGCTATGAATAATGGCTCCAGCACAGACCGTATCCTCCAGGGAAAAGCTGCCTTCCCAGCCCGAACCAGCGATCCATACGGTTTCAGGTTGATGTTCCAAAAGATATTGCACCACTGTCGATCGATTGACCAAGGCTGCGGCCAAAACGGTTCCTGCACCTTGGACACGCTCTAAACAGCGAGTGCCGTTGGTGGTGCTAATGAACAATCTGCGACCTTGCACAACTTCGGCGGTGCAGTCCAGAGGAGAATTGCCCAAGTCACATCCAGGCACCTTAGAACCACCTCGCTCTCCAGCCCGGAGCCGTTTATCAGATGGCCATTGTTCACTGACCCGCATTAACTCATCAATGCTGCTAAAGGCTTGCACTGCCTCTGCTCCGGCAGCAAGAGCTGTCGCCATTGTGGTAGTCGCTCGAAGGACATCAATCACGATCGCACAGTCTGGAATTTGCTCAGACGGAACCAATTCAGGAGTGTGGAAAACAGATACTTTCACAGGTCAGCCCCATCAACGCAAGCTAGCATACCATCTTATAGGGTTTCGGTCGTTAAACTGAGAGATTTTCCCTATCCAGGATGTTTACGTTAGTGCTGTTCTGTTGCCATCCAGGCTCGCAATACCTCAGCTACCGTCCAGGCTTGGGCAAAGCAACCGCGTGGAGTCATGGGGGCATCGCCATCAAAAATTTCGCTGAGGGTGCCCAGTCCGTGATTCCAGAGGTGATCTTGCATCGGCTCCAAAAATTGGCGTGCTTGAACGGGGTCGCCATACACTCGCAAATGGGCCAACACATAAGCCCCGATTAACCATCCCCAGACGGTTCCCTGGTGGTAAGCTCCATCTCGCTGAAGGGGTGTACCGCCATAGTGCCCCTGATAATCTGGATGGCTGGCCGCAAGGGAGCGCAACCCATAGGACGTTAAAAGCGATCGACCGCAAACATCCACCACGGCCTTTTGCTGGGCTGGAGTCAGAGGGCTTTCCGGCAAAGATACGGCAAAAATTTGGTTGGGACGCAGCGACGAATCGTTTCCATCTGGAGTATCTAGCACGTCATAGCAGTAGCCCAATTCACTATTCCAAAACCGAGGAAACCGCGCCAAGGTGCGATCGGCAATTGCTTCATATTCCTGGTGGGGTTTGCCAAGCTGCCGGGCAAACTTTGCCATTGTCCGCAAAGCGTTGTACCAAAGGGCATTCACTTCGATCGGTTTGCCTGTACGCGGCGTAACTACCCAGTCTCCCACTTTGGCATCCATCCAAGTGAGTTGCGCTCCTGTTTCTCCGGCGTAGAGCAGTCCGTCGATCGGGTCAAGATGAATATTAAACCGAGTCCCCCGGCAGTGCCAATGAATGATGTCTGCTAGGACTGGAAAAAGTTCCATTAACAAATCATCATCCTGGGTAGCTTTGTAGTATTGATGAATGGCTTCAAAGTACCAGAGTGTGGCATCCACCGTATTGTATTCAGGCACTTCGCCAGCATCCGGAAAGCGGTTTGGCAGCATTCCCTGGTCAACATAGTGGGAAAAAGTTCGTAAAATTAGGCGGGCAATTTCCGATCGCCCCGTTGCCAACGTCAGCCCAGGAAGGCTAATCATGGTATCTCGTCCCCAATCGCTGAACCAGGGGTATCCTGCAAGGATGGTTTTACCGTTGAGGGAGGCGGGAGAAGAGAGCAGGTTAGAGTCATTAAAGTTGAGGTCAAACTCTGAATTGGAGTCAACTGTGGAGGGGCTAACCGATCGGTTGACGATGAACTGATCGGCGGCTAGCACCAGTTGAGCCATCCAGGAAGAAGAGTCGCGCAAACCATCAGGATGGTCACTTCGCCAAAGGTTGAGTAGCTTTTGTTCGTAGGCTTGCTGCTGTTTGAGGGCATTGTTGCCATTGAGGGAGGGGTTAGACTCTGTGCTGGCCACAATGGTGAAGGAAGCTCCTGGTTCCAGGGTGAGGTGAAACGTGGCGGCATGGAAATGATCATCTCGATCGTTCAACCCTCGATACCGTTCAGCCGTGAGTTTAAAGCCGTAGTACCAGTCGTTAATGAGCAGCACATCTGCCCGATCGCTCAGCAAATAAAACGGCATCGCATTGGGAAAAGCCTTCACGCAAAGGCCAGAGTCTACTCGCTCCACCGCCATCTGCCACCCCCAGTTCCGCATGCCGCCATGATGATCTTGGTAGTTGACCAACGCTTTGAGCATGATCGCCAAAGACTGAGAAGCCCGTACCAGGGTATACCGGATATAGGTTGTATTCTCCCCTTGCTGCATCCACACCTGCTTTTCCAGGAGGGCATCGCCGCAGGCATATCGCCAGGTGGGAATGGTGCCATTCAGCGTAAACCGTTCAATGTGTCGGTAGCCCTGAGGGTCAATGCTGTTATCTAGCCAGCGATCGGTACTGAGGGCATAAACCTGCTGATTGTAATGAACAATTTCCTCTAGCTTTGTCAGCATCAAGGTTCGCCCCAACGGTGGATCAAGGGCCGCCACCAGTAACCCGTGATAGTGCCGGGTTAGCTCTCCAGCAACCGTGCCGCAAGCATAACCACCAATCCCATTTGTGACTAGCCATTCCCGTGAAGTAGCAACACTGAGATCGCCACAAATTTCTCGTCCAAATCCAATACTCATAATGTCGGGGCAGAATTAGAGGTGAAACAGCAACAACGAAAGGTAAATGTCGAACAGTGCATCTTCAATGAGTATGTGATGCAAACCTTGCTAAAAAGCTGAGAGGAAGCTTAAGAGTTGCTAGAAGAATCTAGGTAAATAAAGAGTTTGTACGGTGCAGAATCAAGAACCCTGGTTAGCATTAATGATTGGCAATTCTCGGTTGCATTGGGCTGTGGTTAAAGGGGATACCTTTCATAGCTGGAACACGTCGCACTTATTGCCTGACGAGATTTTACCTAACACCACCTCGCCCCACACCATTTCGCCCCACACCATTTCGTTTGACACCCTCTTAAGGTCAGCGGCCCTTGAATTGCCAGACACAATCCGATCGCCATTTTCCCTATGGGTTGCCTCTGTTGTACCGTCCCAAACGGCGTTCTGGCAAGCTTATCCTGAAACTCGGTTCATTACATTAGAAGATATTCCGCTCCAGGGAATGTATCCTTCCTTGGGGATCGATCGCGCCCTAGCGGTGTGGGGCATTGCCGATCGCTTTGGGCTACCCGCCTTAGCCATTGATGCTGGAACTGCCCTAACTTTCACAGGAGCAGACCAGGCTGGAAACCTAATGGGAGGGGCTATTCTGCCTGGATTAGGGCTACAAATCCGATCGCTCACCGAACACACCGCCACCCTTCCCAATGTCCCGACTCAAACGCTTCAAGCCCAAAATTCCCAAAACCTTCGGCCCCTACCCCGATGGGCACGCACCACCCCAGAAGCCATCACCAGCGGCATTATTCACACCCTCACTGCTGGACTGCAAGACTTCATCTCCGACTGGCTGCAAACCTATCCAGGTAGTACCGTTGTGATGACCGGAGGCGATGGGCTTTTGCTCTTTCAATATTTGCAACAGCAGTTTCCTAACCTGGCTGCCCAAGTCAATATAGATACGAATTTAGTATTCTGGGGAATGAAGGCGATCGTTGAACCATAGAGGTTTCTTGCCTTGGGTTGCAGATACCCTTTGAGATTGTGTCTAGCCAACATTTGGCGGAATAAACCTGACCCTGCATCCGTTGTACTCTCTCAAACGTATTTTTAAAACGGCATTCTTGCGCTAACCTGCCCAGCATGCACCCCATCCATCATTCACCTGAGAGAGCAAGCCAATCTAGACTGCCCACTTAAGTGCATCTGCAAATGCTTTCCTTTGAGTAGAACTTACACACTCGCTCCTTCATTCCTCCAGGTCGGGAGGAATTTCAATCTTCCCCAAAATTTGAGGGGTTAGGCAGTACTTTAAAACCCTTTGCGCCTCCCTAATCTTCCTTAAAAGGAGAGAATCGAGTCGCTTAAAGTTCCCTTTTTCAAGAGGTTTAGTAATGCGAATTTAATAAAATCCTGATTTCCGGAGGTAGGGGTTTGGCAATGCCAAACCCGTACAAATGTAATTCTTCAGGTTATTTAATCCACGATCCTCAGGAGGATCATCACAGGTTAGCGAAGCAGCCATGAGGTTTTAAACGCGCCGGGGACAGCAATCACTAAAAGTGTGAGTCCCAAGCCAGTTGAGAGGGGTGCATTCATCTGGACTAACGCAAATGCAAGTTGTAGTTAATTCAAAGGCCTTGTTATGGCAATTTTCAGCGAATGAACCCTGAAGGATGAGGAGTGAAGGGGTAAAAATGCGAGAATTTGCGCCTGTAGGGGAATAATGTGGTTCAATCGAGTGAAAATTGCTGCCAATCGTCAAACGTTTCTTACATCAAAACTTTACTGAGTGGAATCAGCACATGTCGCCAAGTGAAATTGTCTCCTTGCTGATCGTGCTAGTCATTTTGAGCCTGCTGATCTGGCTGTTTTTTTCGGCTGGCAAACCCGCTTCTCGCAGACGATCGCGCCGACCAGCTTCGTCCCGCAGGGGCAGGGCAAATTCTTCCTTTCAGGAGGCTGTTCGTCCATCGGGTAATGTTCGAGCGGCCACCCAAAAACGGCTGATGCTCTTACTGCATGACGATCGCCGTGCTGCAAATCGGCTGCTGACCCAAGTTCGCCTAAAATATCCTGGCAAATCTGAAATGTGGTATTGGGAAAAGGTGATTTTTGACTTGGAGCGCGATCGCTACGGCGTGTAGCCATTACAAAGTGGGGCGGTTGTGGAATCGGGGATCGTTAGGCAACGATCGTCATCCCCTTTAAATAGTCCTGTAATTGCTGATCGTGGTCGTGGGAAAGTTCTCCGAGGGGAATATCACTGGGAGAAAATGCGCGGGCTTCTGACACTTCTAAGGTGTCCCGAACCTGTATTGCCCCTTTCACGGCCGCCTCAACCACAACACAAATAGAGTGAAATCTTGGATCACGCTTGGGATCAGAATAAACACCAACCAAGCGGTTAATTTTTACCAGTTCTAAGCCTGTTTCCTCAGCCAGTTCCCGGCTAACCGTTGTTGGAATATCTTCGCCCCAATCCACCATGCCACCCGGAAGGCTCCACCGGCCATTATCCCGTCGCTGCACTAAAACAATCCGTCCATCTGGCAACACAGGGACAATACTCGTTCCTGTAATGGGGTGGCGCACAAGGACTCCGATCGCCGCCTGCACATACCGCCAAAGCTGGTTCATATCAGGTCTGAAACTCCTAGTTTTATGAGGTTAAGCTAGCCATATCAGCGAGAAGAGCAGTTGCGTGATGTTCTGGCTTTACTTTGAGATAGGTTTTGGCAATTTTACCGTCTGGGTCGATCACAAACGTATTCCGCGTGATCCCCATATATTCTTTCCCCATAAATTTCTTTAACCCATAACTTTCATACGCTGTAGCAACGCTACCATCCGCATCCGAAAGCAACGGAAACGGCAAGTTAAATTTATGGGCAAACTTGGCGTGGGATTTGGCATCGTCAGTGCTCACTCCAAGCACCACAATGTCTTGAGATTGATAGTCAGGGTAAGCGTCCCGGAAGCCGCAGGCCTCTTTTGTGCAGCCAGGCGTATTATCACGCGGGTAGAAATACAGGACAACCCACTTACTACGAAAGTCAGAGAGACGAACCATATTGCCTTCCATATCCGGCAAACTAAAGTCAGGAGCAAGATCACCCGGTTTCAAAGCCATTGAAATTTTAATCAAATCTGCGAATCATTACCCTTTCGATTGTAGG
>PVWD01000331.1 GCA_003003615.1 filamentous cyanobacterium CCP2
GTGGATGACCTCATCACCTTCCCGCCACAGGGACAAATTATGGTGACAGCCTGAAGCCGACACGCCCATAAAGGGTTTAGACATAAAGCAGGCAATCAGATTAAACTCGCGGGCAACCTGGGCGCAAATTTGACGGTAGGTGGTGAGCCGATCGCACGTCCGCAGAGCATCATCATAAGTGAAGTTCAGTTCCAGTTGTCCAGGCGCATCTTCATGATCTCCCTGAATCATGTCTAATCCCATCGCACGGGAATACTCAATCACGCGCAAAAAAACAGGGCGAAGTTCTTCAAATTGATCGATCTGATAGCAGTTAGGTTTGGTCACGCCACCATCCGGCTTTCCGTCTGCTCCTTTCTTTAGCCACATCATTTCCGGTTCACAACCGTGTCTTAAATGCAATCCGTGAGCTTGCTGAAATTCAGCATGAATCCGTTTCAGGTTGCCGCGACAGTCAGAAGTCAGAAATGCTCCTGGATCAACCTCTTCCTCGCGGTTGCGAAAACAGGTGCAAAAGACCCGCGCCACTCGCTTATCCCACGGCAATTGGCAGAAAGTTTCTGGGTCAGGAATTGCCACTAGCTCAGCCGCCTCCGGGCCATAGCCAATGTAGTTTCGATGACGATCGACAAACAGGTTTGCAGTTGAGCCGTACACTAGCTGGATGCCGCGATCGGCGATCGTTTCCCAATGGTCAGCAGGGACTCCTTTGCCAACGACGCGCCCCGTTACGGAAATGAACTGATAGTAAATGTACTGAATTCCCAGTTCATTGATTTTGTTACGGACTTGTTGCACTAGCTCTGCCCGTCCCTCGGCAGCAACGTAAGCCTCCACATCCATCAAGGTTTCAGTTTTGGTGAGAACTCCGGTCACTGCTTGCCCTCCAACTGTTACAAGTCCGCCTGATATTCAGGATTGCTGCGCGAGAACTGTCCCAAATCTTCACGCTTGCATCCTTTACCTTTGACCTAGTAAACCGAACTTGTTATAACAACTTTGTATCTGGCACTACGAATTTTGGATTTGGGTTCAGAGTTTAAGCAAACGGGAAGGGTTTCCAGGGAATCCAGGTATTCCAGAGTTGTGCCATTGTACCGTCGGTAATCAGGGCATCAAGGGCGGTGTTCAGCGCATTGAGCAGAACAGGATACTCCTTCCGAACGCCGATCGCAAAAGGAACCTGAGTTGGTACGCTGAACGCCAATTTGAACGCTTCATCTTCTTCCGCCGGAACCACCAGCACCAATTCATCATCAATCAAAGCATCAATTTCACCCGATCGCAGAGCTTCCAGCATTTCCGGTAAAACTTTGTCACTACCGGGGTAGGGAACTGTGATGACATCAGGGAAAGTTGCAGCTAAAGCAAGATTCGTACTGTCCGCCAATCCGCCCACCCGCAGCCCAGCCAAGTCTGCCGGAGACTGCACCGAACTGTCTGCCCGCACTAACACCGCTTCATCAAACAAACCGTAAGGACGGGTAAACTCAACCCATTGTTGCCGCTCCGGCGTAATCGCCTGGTTAAACCAGATCACATCATACGGTTCCGCTTGCAAACTGGTGTAAAACTTCGCCATTGGCAAATTATGCCAGATTGGTTTCAGCCCTAATTTCTGACACACCGCACGCGCCAGATCCGGTTCATAACCCGATCGCCCACTTTGCGTCACCTGGGTCATCGGACGCGCATCAAAATCGCTCGCCACAATGTGCAAACAGCCTGCCTCAACGGTTGGCAATACTTGAGATTCCATATTTCTTTGCTGTATTTCTTTCGTTCTGTGTAGAAAGTAACCAGGAGAAAGCGAACGAATCGTAATGGGAAATACACTTTCTCGGTTGCGGACTTATTATAACAAGTTAGTGGAATAGTGAATCACAATGGAATACAAACCGATTCAACTCACCGATGAACAAATTCAGCAGTTCCATAATGATGGTTTTTTAATCCTGGAAGAATTTGTGCCGATCGACTTCACCCAGCAACTCATCGCCCGGATGGAGCCATTATTTCATGGACAGTTTGAAACGGGAATTTACCCCGACGAGTGGTATTGGCGACCGGGATTAAGTTTGCCGGACATCACGCGGGAAATGTGCAACGCCTGGAAATGTGACCGGACGATCGCCAGTTTGGTGCTTTCGGCGGAAATTGGTCGGCTGTCGGCAACGCTAGCCGGATGGGAAGGGGCGCGTATTGGGCAGGATAGCCTGTGGATGAAGCCACCCGGAGCGAAGGAAATTGCCATGCACCAAGATGGGGCATACATTGATTATCTTGATCCGCCTGCCATGATGACCTGTTGGATTGCGTTGAACGATGCCTCCGCAGCAGACGGCACATTGATTTATGCGAGAGGATCGCACAAGTGGGATCTGGTAGATGTGGAAGGAGAATTTCATGCACCAATTAAAGATTACCGTTGGGCCATGCTGCAAGCCGCAGAGCAGGCAGGAGTTACAGAGCCAGAACTAGTATTGGTCGAGGTGCCAGCGGGAGGTTGCGCCTTTCATAGTGGACGCACCTGGCATGGATTATGTAAAACAACGCGAACGGAAGGAACTTTTCATAGTATTGGGTTACATACTATTCCAGCGAATGCTCAATTTCATCCAACAAATCAAGCGGGCTATATCTATGGACGGTATAAGCGACAGGGAGAAACAGCAATGGATGAAAGCTTTTTCCCCGTTCTCTGGACAAAAGATGGATATCGATCGCCCTTTTTATCGTCCTACTGTGAAGATGGACTTCTGACTCGCGCCATGAATTCTATCCGGCTCTAATCAGCTTTCAGCTATTCATCAAGATGCTTTCTAAATCTTTGCAATTGACCCAAATCATCGCCCGGAAACCCAATCTTCCTCTACTCTGATACTGGGAAGAAATTTATCGTAGCGTTTGCCCCAAACGAGCTATGTCCATGCTGGGTTTATTGTTGGCGATCGCCCTTGCGCTGGTTCATGTTTCTGCATCCACTTGGGAATTCTTAGAGGTCATTCCGCGCCGTCGCTGGAAGTCTTTGGCTGGAGGAGTTTCCATTGCCTATCTGTTTTTGGAAATTTTTCCAGAACTGAGTCAATCGCAAGAAATATTGCGGCGAGTAGATATCCCCGCCTTTGAGTATTTGGAAGATCACGTTTATTTATTATCTTTTGTCGGACTCACCGTATTTTATGGTTTAGAAAGTTTAGCTCTCCGATCGCGGGCATCAAACCGAAAAACAGAAGGAGAAGACCTAACTAGTTTTGAGATTTTTGGGCTGCATATTCTTTCCTTTGGCATTTACAACGCGCTTCTGGGATACTTGCTACAGGAAACGCAGCACGGAATCATCTCTTATGTTCTATTTTTCATCGCTTTTGCGCCACATTTTATGGTGAATGACTACAGCCTCAGGGAACATCACAAAAAGGCGTATGACAAATATGGACGATGGCTGCTGGCAGGGGCAATTATGGCGGGTGCGGTAGTTGGGCAGACAGTAGCCGTCAGTGAGATCGTGATTGAAGCGATTCGTTCCTTTATCGCCGGAGCGATTATTCTCAATGTTTTAAAGGAAGAACTGCCAGAGGAGCGCGAAAACTGCTTCTGGTCATTTGTCACCGGGGCGATCGTCTATGGTGTGATTGTTTTTATGGTGTGATTGTTTTTATGGTGTAATTTTCGTGGTGTGATTTCATGGCGTAAAGAAATTTTTAGAATGGCGTACCCTTCTCCTGCCTCTGTCGTTGCAACGCTTCTTCATACCACTCCAGTTCGTCTAAAAATTGCCCCACCCTTTTCTCTAAAGATTCTTGCTGCGCCACACCTTCATCGCTGAGCGCGTCGGCAATCTTAGAAATTGAGAAAATGCTAGAGATGGTTGGCATTCCCATTTCCGTGAGAAAAGCCCGGAGTTGAATCGCAGCCCTCACTCCACCAAAGCCGCCGAGCGAATAGGAGACGATCGCCGCAGGTCGAAAAAAGTATTCCTCCAGAAAATGATCCATCAGATTACTTAAACCGGGCTGAATCGAATGATTGTACTCTCCTGTCACCACAACAAAGCCATCTGCGGTTCTAATGTGTTCCGCTAATTCTTCCATCTTCTCAGGAGCTTGCCCCTTCTCGTATTCTTTGTACATGCGATCGAGAATTCCAAAATCATATTCTTTCGCGTCCGCAAAAATCACATGATGGTTTCTTTTTTGCAGTTGATTCATGATAAATTTGGCAGCTTTAATGCCTTGTCGATCGCGTCGATAGGAACCGTAGAATACCACTGTTTTAAATTCCATTGTTAAACCATACCTCGTTCATCAGTAATCTCAGTCTCATGGTAAACATTTTTCCATAAACGTAGCCGTAGCTTAAAGTTTAGGACACTTTTCATGGCTCCAGACCGATTCGTTGCCAGAAATCCTCACTCCTGAAGGGGAATGAGGATAAGGTGTGAGAACGCAACGAAGCCAAGCTTTTCAGAGCCGGACTTTAGAACCGGAAAGTCGATCGAATTGTGCCGATCACCGTTGCATCATTGCTATTGTCATTCAATGGATCGGTGGACACAATCACGCTTGGAGTCAGGGAAAGCCGATCGCTAACATTAAATCGGTAGAACACTTCGCCCAGGAAACCCGTGTCTCTGGTTTGTCCGGGAAGTTCGCGGGTGTAGGGTGGCACACCCGCCAGGATACCCAACAGATTTCCTTCTCCACCCAGATCGCGGAAGGCTAGCGTTCCTTGATAACTCCACAATTCAAAATCAGGTCGGAAGCTAATTCCTCTGATCTCGCTGAAAGCAATTCCTCCTCCCAGTTCGATCGTATCCGTCAATTTGAAGTTAACCTGAGCACCGTAGGTATTGGCAACGGCTGAACCATCCAGGGTGTAAACTCCCTGATCAAAATCAGACGCATCGTTGGTGAAAGAATTGGAATACATGATGCCAATATCAACAAAATCGCTGATGAGCGTTAGCTGCGTTTGCGTGGCATAGGCTCCATTAAACAACCCATTGCCCGCGCTCGGATCGGTTGCATCATCTGCCACGTATCCCACATCCAAACTCAAGCGCATATCGTCATTTTCAATAATGCCAATGGAAGCCCCTCCGCCAAAGCCTGTTCCCGGAAAGGCTTGCTCATATTGTCGTGGGTCAGCAAACTCAGAAAGGGCACCCACATCAGAACTTTGACCCAAGGGGCTAATTACATTGGCAAAGTCATCAATGTCCAACCCGTTTGCCCCAATCAGCACATTCACCCGATCGTTCAGTAAGGGAAACTGGTAGGTTAAATCATCCAGAAAAACGTTGTTACTGCCGCCTTGTCCTGCCTGATATCCCAGTTGTTCTCCTGCAAATTGAGGAATGTTGGTTGCCTGTAGCCGTGCCCTCAGGCGATCGTCTCCGGTAAAGCTGCTGTCAAAGTTAAGCCGCACCCGGTAGCCACCAGCCGCCTGATCGCTAAAGGTATCGTCCTCTTCGATAGGAACCCCAACGATAAATTGAGTCGTACCGTTCAATTTGGTTGTTGTAGAAAACTGGTTCGCTTCCAGTTCGGCTGTCCGCGCCTCCAAATTGTCCACTCGTCCTCGCAGAACCGCCAATTCACTGGCAAATTCTTCCTGTAACCGTTGCAGGGTGGCCAAGTCTTCACGGGTGGCTAAATCTGCGGTGCTGGCTGCAATCAGTTCGCTAATTCGATCTAAACAGGCATTTAAACCGGCTGCAAACTCATAGCGCGTTAAAGCACTCTGACCACGATAAGTGCTATCGGGATAGCCCACAATGCAGCCATAACGCTCAACGAGCGATTGAAGGGCTTGGAAGGCCCAATCGGTTGGTTGAACATCGGTAAGCTGATTGATTGAGGTGACTTGAGCTTGTGATGCACCTTCTTGATTGTATTCCTCAACTTCCTGAAGCAAATTATCAACAGAAGGAGATTGGGATAGTTCCACATCAGAGGAAGGTTCGATCGCCAATGCTGCTGAACTAAAGACCGAAACCACTCCTAGAAACGCCGAAGCGACTACTAGAAGGAATGCATTCATGCGGAAAATCATTACATCACTCCTCAAAGAAAAAGATGAGCCTTCTATTTTTCCCATGTAACGCTTTGACCCAGGTTTCATACGTACCACGGGGCGACATGAGGTTCAAAAAATATCTAAGCAAGAACTAGATTCCAATACTCATTGATACCAATATCAGGGAGGTTGGCTGCTAGTTTGCTACTAAGAAACTAGCATAAAAGAGTGTACGATTTAAACAGAAAACAATTAATTCTGAGTTAACGTTTTGATAAACTATTTCTCGCAAACATTGATATTAAAATGCAGTTTTCTCAGGAAAAATTCAGCGAATTCTCATCAGGATTTAATATTTTTTCTAATCAATCTGTCTGCAAAACCAAAAATTGATTTCAATCAATAAATGCCTAAAAGATGAGCTTCTTGCTTTGCATACTTTTTGTTTTAAACACTTCAAAAAAATGCAAAATTCTCATCGGGAATTAATCTGTATTTAAGAAACAAAGCCCTGAAAGACATTAACCTTGTAGGTGAGAGCTAATCCTTGAAATTTTTGAAGCAAAACAAAAAGAGATATGACCGCCTGAATTTGATTGACTTTGCTCATAGTTTCCCATCAAGCTCTTCAACCCCTGAATCAGGATGTGCAATACCTCAACTGAAATATGTATCTCAGTTTCAGTTGTCAAACCGAATATTTGAATCATTTGAGGTAACATCCATGCAAGTATCAATTTTGACTCATTTTGTCACCCGTGAGAGTTTGCGGAAGCTGAAGTTAAAAATGCCCATACGTGCTGTAGTGGTGGGCGTATTGGGAGCCGGTCTCACAGCAGGAAGTCTCGGTGCAATGGAGCCAGCTTCCGCCTACGTA
>PVWD01000332.1 GCA_003003615.1 filamentous cyanobacterium CCP2
GACGAATTTATCAACATCCCGACGGGAACCGATCGCCCCGTCACTGCTTCACGTCGCTCTGTGAAAATCCTGATGATCGGACAACCCGAAGATGTGGAAATCACGATCGCTCGTTTGCATCAGTGCAACTTCTGCCGAGTGGAGGACTGGTCAAGACCTTTACCCTTCTTACAGATTCAACAAGCGACAACGAAGGAACCGGGAGAAATCATGCGAATCTACGTGCGATCGATGACCCTCTAAGTCAGGACGCACAGCAGGGCAGCCCCTATCTCTCTTGTGGGGTGGGCATCTTGCCCGCCCATTCAACTAAACAAAACGATCGCACAGATGATTTAATTTATAGTCCTAAAATTATCCCCTTCCAATTCTCAAATACGATCGAAATTTAGGAAAATAGGCGATCGTTCCATCCTTAAATCTTCTTCCTACTCTCAACCTGACGAATGAATGGAGTAATCGCCGTGACAAAGGTGGGGGTCGATTCATAGGGCAACACATTTCGCCCACTAATTTCCATGCCCTGTCCTCTGGGAAGATGCTGGAGGTAGTCGCCCAGTCGTTGTTCAGGCGGTTCCCCCTTACCCGTGCGGCTAATGCTGGAGGCTTCTTCACCAATCACCACTAGCACCGGAACATTCAAATTGGCAATGTCGATCGCGTAGTTTTGCCGCCAGAAGCCAGCCAAAAAGGAGAACACAGCATAGCGACTATCGGGATTTTTTGCCCCTGCTTCCAGGGTGTCTAACCACTGATTGTCAACCTCGGCTGTTGCTGCAAATAGTTGGCGATCGGAAAAAGAGCGCAGAAAGTTTCGCCGTCGTGCATAACGATAAAAAGCCTTACCCGCCGGGGAGGAAAGGAACTTCCAGGTTAATTGCTGCTTCCAATCTGCTGTCGGTGTGATCATAATTTTCCAAGCAGGTGGCCCAGCCAAAATCATGCCTCGAATTAGGCTAGACTCAATGCGCTGGAACAGGGAAATGGCAACTGGAAATAATGCCCCTTGCACCACCACAATCACAGGTTCTTGAACGATCGTCTGAATAAAGTGCTGAAGCTGCTCTGCCCATACCTCTGACCGATACGCCTGATGCGGCATATCACTTTCCCCACAGCCCAACAGGTCAGGATTATAAATGGTATTACTCCGTCCTGCGGCAAACCATTCTGGACAAAACCGATCCCAAAACCGACGAGATAATCCAACGCCGATCGGATGAATCAGCAGAAGGGGAGTTGTGTGTTCCTCCTGCGGTTCAGGGGCTGTCCACACTTCGTAAGCACAGCCATGATTCTGCCACTCATAAAACTGCGTTTCTGGTAAATTTGATATCGTTTGTCCAGCCATTTCAGATACCATCAGAACCTCCCCAGGCGATCGAATTCATTCTTCAACCGTAGCAGAGGAATGGCGATCGACATTCATCCCTATGTGGGATCGTATTCTCTGTATCGTCTACCCATTTACGGATTAACGTGATGTGCAACTTAAAGCCTGAAATTTCTGTTTTCCGTAGGGCAGGCATCCTTCCTGCTGAGTCTGGACGGGCAAGATGCCCATCCCACAAGAGATTGGAACAAGTTGCACATTGGGTGATTACCCAATCTCCATCTATTCCTTGCATACACTAGTATTAGGTGAATTGCCAGGAGCCAGTCCCATGACTTTCTCATCCACCCAAACCCTTACATTTGATCAATTCATTGCCCAGTATGGGGATGCTCCTCGCTATGAACTTGCTGACGGAGAAGTCATTGATAGGGAACCGACCGGCCCCCATGAAGCCGTTGGCGGTAAGCTAGCAGCCCAAATCAGCATGGCCATCGCCCAAGCCCAATCTCCCTGGTTTATTCCTCGAACCTGTTTAATCCGTCCCTACTCTGACATCGCTACGGCCCGTCGCCCTGACATCGTTGTATTAGACGAAACAATGCTTTCCAGCGAACCCTATTGGCAAGAAGCACCCATTATCACCCTAAGGCGTTCCATCAAGCTTGTTGTTGAAGTGGTTAGCACGAATTGGGAGACAGATTACGCCCGCAAAGTCGAAGAATACGCGCTGCTGGGAATCCCTGAATATTGGATCGTAGACTATCGCGGCTTAGGTGGCATTGCTTTCATTGGTAAACCCAAACAACCCACCTTCACCGTCTGTCAACTCGATGGCGACGAATATACCCAGCAACAATACCGCCTCAGACAACCGATCGTCTCCCCCCTCTTCCCGAAGCTCCAACTTCGCCTAGATACTCTCCTTCCCCGTTAAGTACAGACACAAAATTTCGCGTCTCTACTTTATCCCCATCTGCACTCGCCATAAATTAGCATATACGCCCTGCCGCTCCAGCAAGTCCTCATGGGTTCCCTGCTCCACTAATTGCCCCTGTTCCATCACGTAGATCCGATCGGCATTGCGAATAGTCGAAAGGCGATGGGCGATCGCAATAGTGGTGCGGTTTTGGGTGATGCGTTCCAGCGATCGTTGAATGGCGGCTTCAGTTTCGTTGTCTACCGCAGAAGTGGCTTCATCCAGGATGAGGATTGGTGGATTTTTGAGAATGGCGCGGGCGATGGCTAAGCGTTGTCGTTGTCCACCGGAAAGTTTTTGTCCTCGTTCCCCAACGATCGTGTCATAGCCTTTGGGCAGTTGCTCAATAAAATCATGGGCTTCAGCAATTTTTGCAGCAGTAATAGCCTCATTCAGCGTCGCCACCGGACTGCCATAGGTAATATTCTCTAACACTGTTCCGTGAAATAAAAATACATCCTGACTCACCCAGCCGATCGCCCGTCGCAACTCTTGCAGGCGCAACTCTCGAATATCAATTCCATCCAGCAAAATACATCCCGACTGAATTTCATACAGCCGCAAAATTAGCTTCACTAATGTACTTTTACCTGACCCCGTAGAACCCACAATCGCGATCGTTTTACCCGCCGGAATATGCAGCGACAGGTTTTTCACAACCGGAGATCCATCCTGATAGGCAAAGGTCACTTCCTTCAGGTAAAGCTCCCCATCGATCGGGTAAGGATTGTCCGGTAATGCATGACTTTCCTTCCCATGCTCGGCATTCCCCGCTTTCCTATCCCTTCCTTCTTCCAAGGGCAACTCTCCCGAATGAATTGCGATCGGCGTATCCAGCAGGTTCATGACTCGGTTTGTGGAAGCCATGGCCCGTTGATATTGATCCAAGGTTTCGCCGAGGCGAGTGAGGGGCCATAGGAGCCGTTGAATCATAAACACTAGCGTACTGTAGGTTCCCACAGCCAAGGTACCTGCCACCGTTGCCAAACCGCCATACACTAGGAGGGACGTAAACCCAAACAAAATAATGACGCGGATCAGTGGCGTAAATGCAGCACTGAGGTTAATGGCTCGGTGGTTGCTCTGGCGGTAAGCATCACTTTCAACCCGCAGGCGATCGACTTCATAGGCTTCTGTGACAAAGCTTTTAATCGTGACAATGCCGCTCAGGTTATTCGACAATCGGCTATTCAGAAGTCCGACCCGCTCCCGTACCTCAGCATAGCGAGGAGCCAGCAATTTTTGGAAAGTAAACGATCCCCACAGGATAAAAGGAATGGGCAACATTGCCATCCAGGCAACGCTGGGAGCCACCACGAAGAACCCAACGCCAATCACCAAAACGGTGGTTAAGACTTGCAGGACTTCATTGGCTCCAAAGTCCAGAAATCGTTCTAGCTGGTTAATGTCGTCATTCAAAATCGCCATCAGGCCGCCCGTACTGCGCTCCTCAAAATAGGCTAAATCTAGCTCTTGGAGATGGCTGTAGGCATCTAACCGCAAACTGTGCTGAACCTGTTGCGCCAGATTTCGCCAAAGCCGCGCATAGGCATATTCAAATAAAGACTCCAGGCTCCAAATTAAGAAAGTGAGGGCTGCTAGCACCATGAATTGAGTCTGGACATCCTGAATGCCGAGCCGTCCGAGCAAGGAGTTCTGCTGTTCCACCACCGTATCGACAGCAACCCCAATCAGCACAGGAGGAGCCAAATCAAACACCTTGTTCATAATTGAGCAAAGGGTTGCCTGCCAAATTTGTTGTCGGTAGGCCCGTCCGTAGCGAATCAGGCGAATGAGGGGATGCACCTTTTCTGAGTTAGCTAATTCTGAGTTAGCCAGTTCTGAGTTAGCCAATTGTTACGTCCTATGAACTGCTGTGACGTTTTTCATTCTACGCACTCTAAGTATTCATCATCTCATTGACAGGGGTGACAGGACGCGATACATCATGATTCAACCGTTATATTCATTTTTCACAATGCAAAGTTTTTTGGACATCAGCATTATCAGCTTCAGGAGGGATGACCATGGATGCTAGTTTGATCGTATCCAACATCCTGAACCCGCCCGTTCTGTTTTTCTTCCTGGGCATGGCTGCTGTTCTTGTCAAATCGGATCTGGAAATTCCTGCACCTGTTCCAAAGCTGTTCTCGCTGTATTTGCTGCTGGCGATCGGCTTTAAGGGCGGGGTAGAGCTGATTAAGAGTGGCATTACGCAGGAAGTGGTTCTGACGCTGCTTGCAGCCATGTTTATGGCGTGTATCGTCCCGCTTTACACCTTTTTCATTTTGAAGCTGAAGCTGGATACGTATGATGCAGCGGCGATCGCAGCCACCTATGGCTCCATTAGTGCGGTCACTTTCATTACAGCAAGTGCATTTCTAACTGAACTCGGCATTGATTTTGATGGCTACATGGTTGCCGCGTTAGCCCTGATGGAGTCTCCAGCAATCATTGTGGGTTTGCTCCTGGTAAATCTGTTTACGGTGGATGAAAAGCGGGAGTTTGTCTGGTCGGAAGTGTTGAAAGAAGCATTTCTTAACAGTTCCGTTTTTCTGCTGGTGGGTAGCCTGCTGATTGGTGTGCTGACCGGAGAGCATGGTTGGCAAGTCCTGGAACCCTTCACGCAAGGATTGTTCTATGGCGTTCTCACTTTCTTTTTGCTGGATATGGGACTTGTCGCTGCCAGAAGACTTAAAGACTTACAAAAAACCGGCGTTTTTCTCATCTTGTTTGCCATACTGATTCCTATACTCAACGCAGGCATTGGATTGCTCATCGCCAGATTTATCAATATGCCTCAAGGAGACGCGCTCTTGTTCTCCGTTCTTTGTGCTAGTGCTTCTTATATTGCTGTTCCAGCGGCAATGCGGTTGACGGTGCCAGAAGCGAATCCCAGCCTGTATGTTTCCACTGCTCTAGCGGTGACATTCCCATTCAACATTATCGTGGGAATTCCGCTTTACCTATACGGAATTAACCTGTTGTGGAGGTGATCCCATGCATCTTGTGAAAAAAATCGAAATCATTGCTAACTCCTTTGAACTTGCCAAGATTTTGGATAGTTTAGACAAGTCGGGTGTCCATGGTCATGCTGTAATTCGCAATGTGGCGGGGAAGGGGCTGAGAGACGGTAGTGAAGATTTGGATATGACCATGCTGGACAATGTTTATATCCTTGCTTTCTGTATGCCTGAACAGATCAAAACAGTGGTAGAAAATGTGCGTCCCCTGCTGAATAAATTTGGGGGAACCTGTTATATTTCAGATGTCATGGAAATTCGTTCTGTTAAATGTGTTGCATCCCTGTAACCAAAGGAGAATTAAAAATTGGGAAATTAAAATTGAACTTTCAGATAATTTCTAAAGTTTTTAGTTTTACGTTTTTAATTCTCCAATCTTTTTTAGAAAATTTGTTCGCTTAACGGTAAACCCCTACAAATATGAAACGAAATTATTTCATCGATCGCCGTCATTTTCTGAAATTGGGATCGATCGGAGCCATTGGTCTGACAGCAAATCTACTCTGGCCAATGAAACCAGCTCAGGCTGCCCCCTCTTCGACCGTCCCTTCTTCCCTTAGCTCCGACGAGGCTCTACAAAAGTTAATGGAAGGCAACCAACGGTTTATTCAACATCACCCGCAATACCCCGATCAATCAGAAGCGCGGTTGCTAGAAGTGGCCCAAGCCCAACATCCGTTTGCTACTGTTTTAAGCTGTGCTGACTCACGGGTTCCGGCGGAGCTAATTTTTGACCAAGGTATTGGCGATATTTTTGATGTGCGAATTGCGGGAAACATTGCAACGGCAGCGGCGATCGGCAGTATTGAATATGCAGTCGTGCTATTAGAAACTCCCGTGTTAATGGTGTTGGGTCATGAACGATGTGGAGCCGTAACAGCAGCCGTTCAAAACAAACCCCTTCCGGGGGAAATTGGCACGTTTGTCGAAGCGATTTTGCCTGCGGTGGAACGGGTGAAAAATCAGCCGGGGGATACGGTGGACAATGCAGTGAATGCAAATGTGCAATATCAAATTGAACAACTATTGCAGCGATCGAATCTAATTGCGGAACGGGTGCAGTCTGGCAAATTGAAAGTTGTCGGCAGCCGCTATGATCTGGATACAGGAGCAGTAACAATCCTGACTTAGTTACGATCTGGGAATGCAAATTTAATCACCTGAAATTCTTGTGGAGAATGCAAATTTAATCACCTGAAATTCTTGTGGGGTGGGCAGCGTTTCGACTGAGCTCAAGCCGAAGTCTTGCCCGCCCAGTCAAAGAAGCAGAACGATTCCAGGTGATTGAATCCACGATCCTCAGTTTAGAAAACTCATTTACGAAGTACGGTTATCAGGTTTCGGTGGATCTTCAATCCCCCAGTCTTCATCCCAAATTTCCGTTTCATCCTCATCATCGTCATCGTCATCCGGTAAACCATACCGCTCACGAATGCTGTCTACACCGCTATCCTCAAAGCCTCTATCCTCAAAGGTTTCTGGTTCTTCCTCATCGTCGGGAGGAGAGGAATCAGACAGGCTAAAGGCTGCCGTTTCTTCTGGTGCTGGGCGATAGGG
>PVWD01000333.1 GCA_003003615.1 filamentous cyanobacterium CCP2
ATGTATTCGGGCGGGTCAAACTCGCCGCTGCTGTGGTTATAGATGGGCTTGAGAATGGGCTGGCCCGTACGCAGCAGGCCCAGGTGCTGCTGAATGATGTCGATATAGTTACAGTCGGGATGCAGGGCCGAAATGCCCATCTCTTTGCGCTGTTTGCGATCGTAGCGATGGTAGTCGTCCGTGCAGATGATGGTGACCTGGTCTTCGCCCAGAATTTGTGCCATACCCCGGGTCAGGGTCGTTTTACCTGCAGCGCTATCGCCCACAATACCGAGGATGATCGGACGACTCATGAATTCCTCCAGGGTTTGAGAACCAGTGGTTAGTTTCCCCATTGTAGGAACTAGGGGGTGCTCTCACAAACATTTGCAACCTGCGTACAATGATTAATTTGGAGATTTTTCGCTGCGTTGCTGGTTCTTCGGCCAATCCTCACTGTGTAACGTTCTATGGCAACCCTAGATCACGTCGAGAGTACTGATGCTGCTGTGGCTGCACCTCCCTTGCCTGAGCTGCTGGCCCCAGCGGGCAACTGGGACTGTGCCAAAGCGGCGGTAGAAAACGGAGCCGATGCCATTTACTTTGGCTTGGAGCGGTTTAATGCCCGGATGCGAGCGCAGAATTTCACAGAAGCCGATTTACCATTATTAATGGAATTTCTGCACCGACGAGGTGTTAAAGGCTACGTCACCCTAAACACGCTCATTTTTCCGCAGGAACTACCGGAAGCCGAGCAATACCTTCGGACAATCATTACCGCAGGTGTGGATGCGGTTATTGTGCAGGATATTGGCATTTGTCGCCTGATTCGCCATTTATCTCCCGATTTTCCGATTCACGCTTCCACTCAAATGACCATTACCAGCACGGCGGGCGTTGAGTTTGCCAAAGCTCTTGGCTATCAGTTGGTTGTTTTGGCGCGGGAATGCTCCTTGAAGGAAATTAACAAAATTCAGCAGCAGATGGTCGATCGCCAGATTACCTTACCGCTAGAAGTATTTGTGCATGGGGCGTTGTGCGTGGCTTACTCTGGGCAGTGCCTTACGAGCGAAGCTTTGGGTGGACGGTCTGCCAACCGGGGCGAATGCGCCCAAGCCTGCCGGATGCCCTATGAATTGCTCGCAGACGGAAAGCAAGTAGAGCTAGGCAATCGCAGCTATCTTCTTAGCCCTCAAGACTTATCTGGCTTAGAAGTCTTACCGGATCTGATCAAAGCCGGAGTTCACTGCCTCAAAATTGAAGGTCGCCTCAAATCTCCCGAATACGTCGCCAATGTCACCCGCGTTTACCGACAGGCGATCGATCGCGCCATTTCTCCCCCCACTCCTCACTCCCGTTCGGCTGACGCTCACGACGGAAGCCCACTCCCTACTCCCCGATTCCCGTCTCCATCCCCCGATCGCTACAACCTGGAAATGGCGTTTTCTCGCGGACTCTACACCGGATGGTTTCGCGGCATTAATAACCAGGAATTGGTTCATGCTCGTTTCGGCAAAAAGCGGGGAGTGTATTTGGGTGAAGTCAAGCGCATTCAGCGGGAGCAAATTACGATTTGTCTGCAAGCTCCGGTGAAGCCTGGAGATGGCGTGGTGTTTGACAATGGGCATCCAGAAAGCAAAGAGGAAGGTGGACGAATTTACGCAGTTGAGACACGCGGAAAGGATGCCGTTTTAACCTTTGGGCGCGGCAATTTAGATACAAAACGAATTCACATTGGCGATAAGGTTTGGAAAACCAGCGATCCCGAACTCGATCGCCAACTGCGACAAAGTTATGCGGGAGACACGCCCCACTTTCAGCAGCCGATCGATTTGGAAATACACGGTGAACTGAATCAGCCTTTAATTGTGATTGCCCGTGATAAACAAGGGCATGTGGTGCAGGTCGAATCGTCTATGCCATTGGTCGAAGCCCACAACAAGCCGTTAACAGCCGATCGCCTGCAAGACCAGTTTAGCCGTTTAGGAAACACGCCTTTCCGGTTGGGAACCCTGACCCCTCACTTCAACGGTTCCCTGATGTTGCCTGTCAGCGAACTGAACCGTCTCCGTCGCGAAATCGTTTCCCAACTGGAAACCCAACGCACCCAACCCAAACGCTGGCAACTCCATCCCCACGCCGCTCTCCAAACGCTCCTTCCTTCCCTCCCCCGTTCAGACGTGCAATCTACAGACGCAAATCGCGTTTCTTCTCCTATCCTCATTGCCCTTGTCCGCACCCTACCCCAACTCCACGCTGCCTTAAGTGCCGGAATTCAAACCCTTTACTGTGAATTGGAAGATCCACGTCAGTATCGAGAAGCAGTGAAGGCAGTTATGGAAAGAAGATCAGCGATCGAGGATCAGGGTAAAACCGAACCAGTAACCCTTTCCACTCCCCAAATTTTCGTTGCTCCTCCCCGCATTACGAAACCGAACGAGAATTGGATTTTGCAGCAGGTGCGATCGGCTAATGCCGATGGATATCTCATCCGTAATTATGATCAGTTGCAGTATTTTAAGAACGATCGCTGTATTGGCGATTTCTCCCTAAATGTGGCGAATCCGCTCACGGCAGATTACTTCAATCGGAAATACGGGCTAGAACGGCTAACGGCATCCTATGACCTCAACATTGATCAGCTTCAGGATTTAATTACATCCTGTCCGGCTGACTGGTTTGAGATTACGATTCACCAGCATATGCCCATGTTCCATATGGAGCATTGCGTCTTTTGTGCGTTCTTGTCGGAAGGAACGGATTTTACCAACTGCGGTCGTCCTTGCGAAACCCATGAAGTGAAACTACGCGATCGAACGGGGACAGAGCATCTTCTTCATGCCGATGCCGGATGCCGGAACACTGTATTTAATGGGGTTGCCCAAACGGGAGCCGAATATGTGCAACGGCTGATGGAATTGGGCGCGAATCAGTTTCGGATTGAATTTGTCAATGAAACACCGGAACAGGTGAAGCAAACGATCGATCGGTATCATCAATTACTACACCAGGAGATTACCGGATCTCAACTGTGGCGCGAACTAAAGTTGCAGAATCAGTTAGGAGTGACTCGTGGAACGATGAATGCAAGCTAGGTATGATTAAGGATCTTAGATAAACAGGACTTCCGCATTTTCTGTCTGAATACACCATTTCGGTAGAGATATGGCATTGCCATGTCCCTACATCTAAGGTTTAGCATTACCAGTTGCGTAAGCCCTGATTAAATAATCTGTGCCATTGTTCTGCTCAGTTGACTGGGCGGGCAAGATGCCCACCCCACAAGAACTTCAGGTTATTAAATTTGCATCCTTAAGGATTGAGTAAAAGAATCAACTGGGTTTACCCAAAAATGCTGCCGAAAAACTCGATCGCCTCTTTCAATGACACGATGAATGCATCAATTTCTTCACGGGTATTGTAAAAGTAGAGGCTAGCTCTGGCAGTGGATTGGGCATTCAGATAGCGATGCAAGGGCTGAGTACAGTGGTGTCCCGCACGGATGGCGATGCCTGCCTGATCCAGAATAGTGGAGAGGTCGTGGGGATGAACCGCTCCTGTGGTGAAGGAGGCGAGTGCGGCTCGATTGCTGGCGGTTGCATTGGGCTGTGGCCCGTAGGTTTTGACTTCAGGAATTTGATTCAGTTGGTCAAATAAATAAAGGGTTAATTCCTCTTCATAGGCATGAATCTTGTCCATGCCGATGTTAGTCAAGTAATCAACCGCCGCCCCTAACCCGATCGCCTCTGCAATGGCAGGCGTTCCGGCTTCAAACTTGTGGGGTAGATCGGCGTAGGTGGAATGATCTAAAAACACATCAGCAATCATTTCGCCACCACCCAAAAAAGGAGGCATCGATCGCAACAAATCCAGCTTGCCGTACAGAAAGCCAATCCCTGTGGGCGCACACATCTTATGCCCCGAAGCCACCAACCAGTCACAGTCGATCGCCTGCACGTCGATCGGCATATGGGGCACACTCTGGCAGGCATCGATCAACACCCTGGCTCCATACTGATGGGCGATCCGCGTAATCTCTTCGATCGGATTAATACATCCCAAGGTATTCGAGACATGAACGACGGAAACCAGCTTCGTTTTGTCTGAAATCAACGACCTAAAATGATCAAGATCAAATTCCTGGGTGTCCGTTAATTCGACAAATTTGAGAACGGCTCCGGTACGCTGGGCGACAAACTGCCAGGGAATTAAATTACTGTGGTGCTCCATCACCGACAGCATGATTTCATCACCGGGCTGAAGCTGATTCATTCCCCAGGAATACGCCACCAAATTAATTGCTTCGCTGGCATTGCGCGTATAAACGATTTGCTCACGAGTTGCCGCATTGACGAATGCCGCTACCTTATCCCGTGCCCCTTCATAGGCATCGGTTGCCCGTGAACTGAGGGTATGTACACCACGATGCACATTCGCATTATCGGTTTGGTAATAATGCTGTAATGCCTCTAAAACCGCTTTGGGCTTTTGTGAAGAGGCGGCATTATCTAAGTAAACGAGCGGGTGTCCATGCACCTGTTGATGCAGGATGGGAAAGTCGGCGCGAACTTTGGAGGCAAGGGTTCTTTCTTGAGCGATAGTCATAGTTGGTGGGGAGGGAGAGAAGGTAAAAAATTCTGTAGAGGGCAGAGCATTCGATAGACAAATCCTGTAATTTTAGAAATTGTTGCTCAACTGCTTCACCCTTACCTTAAGCATTTAGCCAGCCGATCGCGCAAAGACTCGATCGGGATTTCATTCATAATTTCGATCGCAAAGGCATAAATTAGTAGGTTCCGGGCACTCTCCGCATCAATACCGCGACTCTGAAGGTAAAACACTTCATCGGCTTCCAGTTGTCCTACAGTGGCACCGTGCGTGCATTTCACGTTATCAGCAACAATTTCAAGTTGGGGCTTGGTGTCTACCCTGGCTTTAGAGGAGAGTAAAAGATTCTGGTTAAGCTGCCCTGCATTCGTCAGTTGGGCTGCTTGCGGGACAGACACCTTACCGTTAAACACCACATGCGCTCTGTCATCCACAATGCACTTATGGAGTTGATTCGTCGTCGCGTAGGGCTGAGTCAGGGCAATCTTACTGTGGGTGTCTGCCAGTTGAGTGCCTTTGGCGATCGTCAATCCATTCAGCGTCGTCTGAATTTGCTCTCCGGCCTGGTAAATTTCCAAATGATGACGGGAAATGGCTGCACCTAAACTAATCGCATTGCAGGTATATCGGGAATCTCGCGCCTGGGAAACGGCTGTTTTGCCAATGTGGAAAGCCGAATCAGACTCCCGCTGTACTCTCGTATGGCTAACCTCAGCGTTGCCCTCAACCCAAATTTCCGTCACCGCATTGGTGAAGGATTGCCCCTGCCCAATCGCTCCATATTCCTCCACGATCGTCGCTGAGCTATTGGGTTCAGCGATAATCAAGCATCGCGGTTGGACAAAAGTGGGCGTATCTCCTGCCGTAGAAACAAACAGCAAATGAATCGGCGTTTCCACCTCTAAATTTTTAGGAACCCAAACGATCGCCGCATCGATCAAACCCACCGTATTCAGAGCCGTAAACAGCTCATCACTGTTCGGCTGCTGCCCCAAATAGGTGTCCAGTTTCAAGTCAGGCAGGTTAGACAAAGCACCTACTGTTAATCCATCCGGTAGATCAGCGATCGAAGATAGCTCTGGCGCATACACACCATCCACAAACACCAATCGGCAATTCACCGCTTCCGGCAGCACAAACCGATCGAGAGCATCTAACCCGACTCCCGACTCCCGACTCCCGACTTCCGTAAACGGCACTTCCAACAACGGCGACAAATCCGTAAACCGCCATTCCTCGTTGCGGGTCGTGGGGAAGGAGTGAGATTGAACTTGCTCAGAGGCCCGATCGCGCAGGGAAGTTAACCATGCTTGAGTCGGTTGTGTTTGCTTTGCCAGATCCAGCAAGTGAGCCAAAAAGGCATCTCGCTTCATGGCTGGGGTCAATTCGGCTGCGATCGGATTAGGAGAAACTTGAATCGTCATGATGCGACTACCTCCCCAGCTTCTTCCAGCACCCAGTCATAGCCGCGTTCTTCCACTTCTAAAGCCAGTTCCTTAGTGCCAGTGCGGAGAATTCGACCATTCGCCATGATGTGGACATAATCCGGCTCGATGTAGTTCAGCAGGCGTTGATAGTGAGTGATCAAAACAGTTGCATTGTCAGGGTTAGAAAGCTGATTCACGCCATTCGCCACAATTCTCAGGGCATCGATATCCAGACCGGAATCCGTCTCATCCAGAATCGCCAGCTTCGGTTCCAAGAGAGCCATTTGCAGAATTTCGTTCCGCTTCTTTTCCCCGCCGGAAAATCCCTCATTGACGCTGCGGTTGAGGAAGCTGGCATCCATTTTGACCACATCCAGCTTTTGCTGCACGAGTTCGTCAAAATCGAAGGCATCCAGTTCTTCTTCGCCCAAATGCTTGCGCTTCGAGTTGTACGCCACCCGCAAAAAGTCGAGGTTGCTGACTCCGGGAATTTCCAGGGGATACTGAAACGCCAGAAAGATGCCCGATCGCGCCCGGTCTTCGGGTTCCAGTTCCGCTAAATCTTGTCCTCGGAAGAGGATCTCACCGCCCGTCACTTCGTAGTCTGGATGTCCCGCCAGCACTTTGGAAAAGGTACTCTTTCCAGAGCCATTGGGGCCCATGATGGCATGGATTTCGCCCGACTTCACTTCTAAACTTAGCCCTTTTAAAATCGGGATTCCGTCCACATCAGCCGTTAAGTTTTTGACGGAAAGAATAACCTCGCTGTTCTCAATGATCATTATCAGGCACCTAATCTAGATTCTCACTCGATTCCTAACTGCGTTGTGATTCTGAATTAACC